>NZ_JBFAIU010000479.1:0-4397 GCF_040654855.1 Asanoa sp. NPDC050611 | reverse complement strand
CCCGAAGGCCACGCCGGCTCCGACAAATGCCGCGAACTACGTCCAAGCGAGCAGGGTCGCCTCAGGATCGCTGAGGAACGCGCCCACGTCGCGCAGGTACTTCGCGCCCAGCTCACCGTCGATGATCCGGTGGTCGAACGACATCGCCAGCTGCGTGACCTGGCGAATCTTGATCTCGCCCTCGTGCACCCACGGCGTCTCGCGCACGGCACCGAACGCGATGATCGCCGACTCGCCCGGCGGCAGGATCGGCGTGCCCGCATCGACACCGAACACGCCGACGTTGGTGATCGTCAGCGTGCCGCCCGACATGTCCGCCGGCGGCGTCTTGCCCGACTTCGCGGTCTGCACCAGCGCGGTCATCGCGTCGGCCAACTCCCGCAGTGACAGCCGGCCGGCGTCCTTGATGTTCGGCACGATCAGCCCACGCTCGGTCGCCGCCGCGATGCCCAGGTTGACGTAGTCCTTGACGATGATCTCGTCGCCGGCCCAGGTCGAGTTGACCATCGGGTGTCGCTTGGCGGCCAGCAGCGCCGCCTTGGCCACGAGCAGCAGCGGGGAGATCCGCACCTCGCGCCAGTCGGGCAGCGCCCGCAGCCGGTCGATCACCTGCATCGTCCGGGTCATGTCGACGGTGAGGAACACCGTGACGTGCGGCGCGGTGAACGCCGACGCCACCATGTTCTCCGCGGTCAGCTTGCGCACGCCCTTGACCGGGATGCGCTGCTCGCGCGCGCCGGCCGGAACGGCGACCGCCGGCGCCGCGGCCTGCGCGGCACCACCGTTCTGCGCCGCCAGGACGTCGTCACGGGTGATCGAGCCGAGCGGACCCGACCCGACCAACGTGCTCAGGTCGACCCCGAGGTCCTTGGCCAGCTTGCGGACGGGCGGCTTGGCCAGCGCCACCTGGTCGGTGCGTCCGGCGCCGGGGGCGGGTGCCGGTGCGGCCTCGACGGGAGCGGCCGGTGCGGGAACCACGGGTGCGGGCGCCGGCTGGACCGGTGCGGGCGTCGGCTGGACCGGTGCGGCCGCGGTGGCCGCCGCAGCGCCGTCGCCCTTGCGGGGGCGCCGCTTGGCCGAGGGCGTCTTCGGCCCGTAGCCGACCAGCACGGCGTTGGCCTTGGGTGCCGGGCCGCCGATCAGCCCGGGCTCGACCGAGCCCTCGGCCGGGGCCACGTCGACCGCGGCCAGCGAAGCCGCCGACGGCTCCGGGACGTCGCCCGCCGTCGGGTCGGTGTCGATCGAGATGATGGGGTTGCCCACCTCGACGGTCGTACCCTCGGGATAGTGGATCTGGACGACCTTGCCGCCCCATTTCGCCGGGATCTCCACGGCCGCCTTGGCCGTCTCGACCTCGACGATCGGCTGGTTGAGCTCGATCTCCTCGCCGACTTCGACGAGCCACTTGATGATCTCGCCCTCGACCAACCCCTCACCGAGGTCGGGCAGGTTGAAGTTCTTGATCCGGGACATCGCGGTCACCAGCCGAACGAGCGGTCGACGGCGTCGAGCACTCGGTCGAGATCGGGCAGGTATTCCTCTTCGACCCTAGCCGCGGGGTACGGCGTGTTGAAGCCGGTCACCCGGAGCACGGGGGACTCCAGGGAGTAGAAGCACTCCTCGGTGATCCGAGCCGCAAGCTCGGCACCGAGGCCGACGTTGCTCGGTGCCTCGTGCACGACCACGCACCGGCCGGTGCGCCGGACCGAGTCGTAGACCGGGGTCATGTCGAGCGGCGAGAGCGAACGCAGGTCGATCACCTCGAGCGAGCGCCCGTCCTCCTCGGCCGCACTGGCGGCGTCGAGCGCGGTGCGCACCATCGGCCCGTACGCGAGCACGGTCACGTCCGTGCCGGCGCGCACCGTGCGCGACGCGTGCAGCGGGTAGGCGGCGGAGAGGTCCTGACCGAGGTCGACCTCGCCCTTCTCCCAGTAGCGCCGCTTCGGCTCGAAGAACACGATCGGGTCGTCGGACGCGATCGCCTGCTGGATCATGTAGTACGCGTCCTCCGGCGAGGAACACGCGACCACCTTGAGGCCGGCGGTGTGCGCGAAGTACGCCTCAGGCGACTCCGAGTGGTGCTCGACCGCGCCGATGCCGCCGCCGAACGGGATGCGGATGACGATCGGCAGCCGCACCTTGCCCTGCGAGCGGAAGTGCATCTTCGCCACCTGCGAGACGATCTGGTCGTACGCGGGGTAGACGAACCCGTCGAACTGGATCTCGCAAACCGGGCGGTAGCCACGGATGGCGAGGCCGACGGCCGTGCCGATGATGCCGGACTCGGCGAGCGGGGTGTCGATCACCCGGTCCTCACCGAAGTCCTTCTGGAGGCCGTCGGTGATCCGGAAGACGCCGCCCAGCTTGCCGACGTCCTCACCCATGATCACGACCTTGGGGTCGTTCTCGAGAGCGCGCCGCATGCCGTTGGTGAGCGCCTTGCCAATAGTCAGCTTCTCGGCCATCAGTGCGCACTCCCCTCGAACGAGGCAAGGTATTCGCCGAACCGCTCGCGCTCCGCGTCGACCAGCGGCGAGCCGTTGGGGTAGACGTTGTCGAACAGCGTCAGCGGCGATGGGTCGGGCATCTCGAGGACCCGCTCGCGCAGGTGCAGCGACTCGCGCTTCGCCTGCTCGTCGACCTCGGCGAAGAAGGCCGCGTCCGCGATCTGCTCCTTCTCCAGGAAGGCGCGTACGCGCTTGATCGGGTCCTTCGCCTGCCAGGCCTCGACCTCGCTGGCGATCCGGTAGCGGGTCGGGTCGTCGTTGGTCGTGTGCGCGCCCATCCGGTAGGTGTAGGCCTCGATGAGCGTCGGACCCTGGCCCAGGCGGGCGTGGTCGAGCGCGGCGCGGGTGACCGCGTAGGAGGCGAGCACGTCGTTGCCGTCGACCCGAATGCCGGGGAAGCCGAAACCGCCCGCACGGCGGTAGAGGGGGATGCGGGTCTGCCGCTCGAGGGGCTCGGAGATGGCGTACTGGTTGTTCTGGCAGAAGAAGACCAGCGGGGCGTTGAACACGCCGGCCCAGATGAACGCCTCGTTGACGTCACCCTGGCTGGTCGCGCCGTCGCCGAAGTAGGCGATGACCGCTTCGCCCTCGTCGGTGCCGGTCTTGCCGTCCATGGTCACGCCCATGGCGTACCCGGTCGCGTGCAGGGTCTGCGCCCCGATGACGATCGTGTACATGTTGAACTTGAACTCGTTGGGGTCCCAGCCGCCCTGGTCGACGCCGCGGAACAGGCCCAGCGGCATGATCGGGTCGATGCCGCGGCAGTAGAGGACGCCGTGCTCGCGGTAGGTCGGGAACGCCATGTCCTGGGGGCGCAGCGCGCGGCCGGAGCCGACCTGCGCGGCCTCCTGGCCCAGCAGGCTGGCCCAGATGCCCAGCTCGCCCTGGCGCTGCAGGGCCGTGGCCTCGGCGTCCAGCTTCCGGACAATCACCAGATCGCGGTAGAGACCGCGGTATTCCTCATCGGTGAAGTCGGCACGGTAGACCGTGCCGTCCGATCCGGTCACCGACTCGATGCGCTCACCCTCAGGGGTGAGTAACTGGACAAGCTCCCCGTCGGGGGGCGAGCCTCCCTTGGCCATCGTGTCTCCCTGTCTGTGGTGCGGCGCCGGGGGTGTCCCGGCTGCGCAGCTTGTCGCCTGCCGGCTGTGCCGACCGGCCCTGTCTCACCGCGCCTGACCCGGTGGGGCCGCCGCGCGGTTGGGAGCCGGCATCGCGTTCCGCGCCCGCCGCAGGAGGTGCATGAGGCCACGGCCACGTTGCCGTCGCCTCCATCCTCGCATTGCCGGAGGCGGTCCCACAGGTTGGTTGACACTCTCCATGATCGAGCTGGCCCTGGTCCAGCAGGGTGAAAGTTGGCACATAGACACGCTGTAGGTGACTGGCAAACCGAGCGTAACTGCGTGACCCTGGTTGCCGGACACGATGACCGAATAGGACGGATTAACCCGTCCTGGTGACTCACCTGCAGACGAGGAGTTCGGCCGTGCCGGACCATGCCCCCTGGCCACCGCCGCCCGGTGGCCGACATCGCGCGGCCGGGCTCTCCGGGCCAGGCCGGCGCTACGCGCTGATCGTGCTCGCGCTGGCGGTGACCTCGTCGTTGCCGATCCTCGCCGCGATCGGGCCCGGTGCCGGGTCGATCGGCGACGCCCTGGCCGGCCAGGATCTGGCAGGGACCACGCCGTTCATCGCGCCGCCCTCGCCCGACCCGATCGTGGTCATCCCGATCCGTCCGGGCGTGCTCGACCAGCCGCCGCCGCTGGTGACGCTGCCGGAGCCGGCCGGCACCGCCGCGCCGCCGCGCCGGCCGGTGAAGCGGAGCACCGTCGCCAAGATGCGACCCCTTCGCCAACTATCAGCTGGCGTGGTCCGCGGACGGTCTCAAGC
>NZ_JBFAIU010000478.1:0-4447 GCF_040654855.1 Asanoa sp. NPDC050611 | reverse complement strand
GCCGCGGCGGACCAGACCCGTTCCGCGGCGTCCGCGCACCGTACACAAGGGATGGTGGTGGTGGCCGCACCGAGCGGGATCCGCACCTCGAACTCGCCGTCCCGCGGGCAGCGGTAGACGTACGTCGCCATCGCCGTCTCCTTCCGCCGGGTCCCAGCATTTCCCGAGGGCGGTCCCCGACGGATGGAGGCGCGCGGCCGGGCCACCCGATCGGGTGACCGCGGGAGGGCTGCTTCAGCCCGGTGTGGTGACCGGTGATTCCACGTCGAAGGCGAGCTGGCCGTCGCGTTCGTCGACGGTGACCTTCTGGCCTCGCGACAGGCGGCCGTCCAGGAGCATCTCCGACAGGCGGTTGTCGACCTCGCGCTGGATCGTCCGGCGCATCGGGCGCGCGCCGTACGCGGGCTCGTAGCCCCGGTCCACCAGCCACCGGATCGCCGCCGGGCTGAACTCCGTCGTGATGTCCTGGCCGTGCATGCGGCGCCGGGTCTGCTCCAGCATCAGGTCCGTGATCTGGACGAGCTGCTCCGGCTCCAGCCGCCGGAAGATGACGATCTCGTCGATCCGGTTCAGGAACTCCGGCCGCAGCTCCTCGCGCAGCCGCCGGGTGATCCGGTCCCGCAGGTCGCGTTCCGCGTCGCCGCTGCCCGCCGTCGCGAAGCCGACCGACGGCTGCTCCGCCGTGATCAGCTCGGAGCCCAGGTTGCTCGTCATGATCAGCACGGTGTTCTTGAAGTTGACCGTGCGGCCCTGGCTGTCGGTCAGCCGGCCGTCGTCGAGCACCTGCAGGAGCAGGTTGAACACGTCCGGATGCGCCTTCTCGATCTCGTCGAGCAGGATCACCGCGTACGGGCTGCGCCGCACCGCCTCCGTGAGCTGCCCGGCCTCCTCGTAGCCGACGTACCCGGGCGGGGCGCCGACGAGGCGGCTGACCGTGTGCCGCTCCTGGAACTCGCTCATGTCGAGCCGGATCATCTTCTCCTGGTTGCCGAACAGCGTCTCGGCCAGCGCCCGGGCCAGCTCGGTCTTGCCGACGCCGGTCGGGCCGAGGAACAGGAAGCTGCCGATCGGCCGGTTCGGGTCGCCGAGCCCGGTGCGCGACCGGCGGATCGCCTGCGCGACCACGCGTACCGCCTCGTCCTGGCCGACGAGCCGCTCGTGCAGCCGCTGCTCCAGGTTGGCCAGGCGCTCCTTCTCCTCCTCCGACAGCTGCCGGGCGGGGATGCCGGTGGCCCGGGAGACGACCTCGGCGATGTCCTCGGCCGTCACCTCCGGCACGTGCGCACCGTGCACACCGTCGCGCTCGTCCTTCTGCTTGCGCAGCTCCGCGACCTGGTCCCGCAGCTCGCTCGCCCGCTCGAACAGCTCGGCCGCCACGGCCTGGTCCTTGTCGCGGCAGAGCTGGTCGATCTTCTGCTCCAGCTCGCGCTCGTCCTTGGCCACCGACCGGCTGCGCAGCTGCACCCGGGCGCCGGCCTGGTCGATGAGGTCGATCGCCTTGTCGGGGAGGAACCGGTCCGACAGGTAGCGGTCGGACAGCTCCGCCGCCGCGATCAGGGACTCGTCGGTGAACCGTACGCCGTGGTGGGCCTCGTAACGGTCGCGCAGGCCGCGCAGGATCTCGATGGTGTCCTCGACGCTCGGCTCCGGCACCAGGATCGGCTGGAACCGCCGCTCCAGCGCCGCGTCCTTCTCGATGTAGCGGCGATACTCGTCCAATGTGGTCGCCCCGACCGCGTGCAGCTCGCCGCGGGACAGCGCGGGCTTGAGGATCTGCGCGGCGTCCGTGGCGCCCTCGCCGGCGCCCGCGCCGACCACCGTGTGGATCTCGTCGATGAACACGACCAGGTCGTCGCTGTGGGTGCGCGCCTCGTCGAGCAGGTTCTTCAGGCGCTCCTCGAAGTCGCCGCGGTAGCGGGTGCCGGCGACCAGGCCGGTCACGTCGAGCTGGACCAGCCGCTTGCCGTCCAGCGTCCGTGGCACCTCGCCGTCGACGATCCGCTGTGCCAGCCCCTCCACGATCGCGGTCTTGCCGACGCCGGCCTCGCCGATCAGCACCGGGTTGTTCTTGGTGCGCCGGGCCAGCACCTCGACGCACTGCTCGATCTCGTCGGCGCGCCCGATCACCGGGTCGATGCGCCCCTCCCGGGCCATCGCGGTCAGGTCCCGTCCGTACTGGTCGAGCGTGGGAGTGCCGGTCTCCTGCTGCTGCGGCGCCCGGCCCGGCGCGGTCGTGGTGCCCGGGCGGGACGCGGCCTGCAGCGACTCCGGGTTGATCCCGTGCATCGCCAGCAGCCGGCCGGCCTCGGTCTCCTGGTTGAGAGTCAACGCCAGCAGGATGTGCTCAGGACCGAGGTACGAGGCACCGAGCCGCCGCGAGATCTGGTGCGCCTGCAGCAACGCCCGCTTGGCCGCGGGGGTCAGCGCCGGCGGACCCTCGATCGAGGTGCCGCGCCGGTCGCGCTGCTCGATCTCGCCGGCCAGGGTGGCCGGGTCGGCGCCGGCCCGGGCCAGCAGCTCGTTGAGCGGCGGCCGCTGGGTCATCGCCCAGAGCAGGTGCTCGGTGTCGAGGTCCGTGCTGCCGAGCTGGGCGGCCTCGCCGGCAGCCGCTTGCAACAGCTCGCGGGCGTCCTGGCTCATCACCTTGCCCAGATCGAGTCGGGCCCGGGGCTGGCCGGGGGAAAGGAACTGGGCCATGAACTCGTCGAACGGGTCGCCGCCGAATGGCCCACTACCCCAGAAACCGGTCGACATCTCACTCTCCTCGGGTCGAAACCGCGATTCGCGGCGCCTACCCGTTCACCGGGCGGGCAAACCGTCGCGCGCGTCACCCGGGACCCGCGGTACGAGTGAGTCGAAAGCGCATGATCCGGGTGGTGTAGCCCGGGGTGCAGCGGGCACCCCACACCATGGCCCCGAAAGAGATGGAAGGCGACAACCGGCGTCGCCGCCAGCTGGCCCGCGAGGCGCGGCGCGCCGACCGCAGGCCCAGCGCGGAGGGCGTCACGCTGGGTGCCTCGAAGCAGCAGGAGCACCAGCCGGAGAAACGCCGGTCCGGGCCACCGCAGGCGGGCCGCCACAAGCCGGTGGCCGGTGCGGAGCAGATCGTCGCACCGGGTACGCGGGCCGAGGAGTGGCCGCGCCGCTCACCTGTTCCGGACGCCTCGACCGATGCGGGGGCCGGCCCCCGGTTGCGCTACCGCGAGCTGGTCGGCGAGATCGCGCGGCTGACGGGTGACCCGTTCGCGGACGCCAAGGAGCTGACCCGCGCGGTGGTCGGCGTCACCGCCCGCTCGCTCGACGACCCCGACGGGAAGCGCCTGGTCGCGAGCCTGCCCGGGGAGCTGGAGGTGCCGCGCGCGCTGGCCGGCCCACCGGAGCGCGACCTGACCATGTTCCTGCGCGAGGTCGGCCGGCTGGTGGAACGTCGACCCGAGCAGATAAGGGTCAAGGTGCAGGCGGTCTTCGCGGTGCTCGGCGACGCCGGGTTGGACCTGCCGCTCCCGCCGGAGCTGCGGTCGCTGGCCGACCCGCTGCCGGCGGAGGACCGCACGACGCCGGGCCGCCCGCTGCCGCTGAGCGACGCGGACGTCGTGGCCGCGCTGCGCGACCTGCCGGAGTGGGACGGTGACCACCGGGCGATCAGCCGGACGATCGAGCTGCCGCCGGACAACCTCGACCGCGTGCTGCCGTGGATCGAGCGGTTGCGCGAGACGGGCCGCGCGCCGCACATCGCCCGCCCGTCGGCGGACACGGCTACCCTCACGGCGTACACCGCGTCGACCGGCACCGTGACCGAGTCGGACGTGGCGCTGGCCCACCGCGTCGACACGGCGATCGCCGACGCGGCGGGCGGGATGGCCGGCTAGCTCGCGCCCGCGTTCGCGGGCACCGCGATGCTGCGGTGGCAGGAGTCGCGGGCCGCCGCGTTCAACCGTTCCGACGCGACACCGGCGGCCAGGGTTCGGGCGCCGGGGTCAACGTGGATCCACATCAGACGGCCAAGCGCGCGCTACCGGTGGCCGGCGCCGACAACGTGGTCGGGTCCCTGACGGCACGATCCCGCTGACCAACGCCCGGCTCACCCCGTAGCGGACCTCAGTCGCGGGCGAGGTCGAAGCCCAGCGTCACGGCCGCGGAGACCACGACGTGGCCGGGAGCCAGGTCCTGATCGGACGCGTCGGCCTGGGCGGAACTGTGGCTGCGGTAGCGCTCCGGGCCGACCCGGTCGGGGTCGACGTCCTCGATGTGCAGCACGGCGCCGAGCCGGACGCCGGCCGCCTCGGCGTAGAGCTCGGCCTTGCCCCGCGCGGCCGCGACGGCCTTGCGGCGGGCCTCGGCCCGCAGCTCGCGCTTGGCGACGACGTCGAAGTCCACCCCGTCGACCGCGTAGGCGCCCCCCGCCCCGAGGTCGACCCCCAGCCCCTCCACCTCGTAGATGTTCGTG
>NZ_JBFAIU010000477.1:0-4486 GCF_040654855.1 Asanoa sp. NPDC050611 | reverse complement strand
CTGCAGGTCGTCGGCGTTGACCAGGTATTCGGTGGTGACGCCGAACCGGCCGCTGGCGACCTGCTTGACCGCGCTTCGCCGCGAAGGGTCGTAGAGCCGCTCGACGTCCTCGCCGCCCTCGCCGGTGTTGGACTTGCCGCCGAGCCGGTTCATCGCGATGGCGAGCGTCTCGTGCGCCTCCGCGGAGATCGACCCGTACGACATGGCGCCGGTCGCGAACCGCTTGACGATCGCGCTGACCGGCTCGACCTCCTCGATCGGCACGGCCGGCCGGTCGCCGGTGCGCAGCCGGAACAGCCCGCGCAGCGAGCCGGCCTCGGCGGCCAGCTTGTCGACCGTCGCCGTGTAGCGGGCGAAGATGTCCTCCCGCCGGCTGCGGGTCGCGTGCTGGAGCAGGAAGACCGTCTCCGGGTTGAACAGGTGCAGCTCGCCCTCGCGGCGCCACTGGTACTCGCCGCCGACGTCGAGCTTGCGGTGGCTGCGCTCGGCCTCGTTGGCCGGGTAGGCGCGGGCGTGCCGGGCCGCGATCTCGGCGTGGATGTCGGCCAGCCGGGCACCGCCGATCTTCGCGGGCGTGCCGGCGAAGTAGCGCTGCACGACCCGGGCGTCCAGCCCGACGGCCTCGAAGACCTGGGCGCCGCAGTACGACGAGACGGTGGAGATGCCCATCTTGGACATGATCTTCAGGACGCCCTTGCTGAGCGCCTTGACGTAGTTGCGGATCGCGTCGGCCGGTGCCACACCGGTCAACGCGCCGGTCGCGATCAGGTCCTCGGCGGACTCGAAGGCGAGGTACGGGTTGACCGCCGCGGCGCCGTAGCCGAGCAGCAGGGCCGCGTGGTGCACCTCGCGGCAGTCGCCGGACTCGACGACCAGGGCCACCTGCGTACGCGTCTGCTCGCGCACCAGGTGCTGGTGCACGGCGGCGGTGAGCAGCAGTGACGGGATCGGCGCGAGGTCGGCGGTCGAGTCCCGGTCGGAGAGCACCAGGATGCGTACGCCGTCCTCGATCGCCTCCGAGACGTGCCGGCAGATCTCGGTCAGCCGGGCCTTGATGCCGGCGGCGCCGTTGCGCAGCGGGTAGAGCCCGGAGACCCGGACGGCCTTGAAGCCGGGCAGGTCGCCGTCGTCGTCGACGGAGAGCAGCTTGGCCAGCTCGTCGTTGTCGAGCACGGGCCGCGGCAGCACGATCTGCCGGCAGCTCGCGGCGCCCGGGTCGAGCAGGTTGCCCTCGGGGCCGATCGTGCTGGACAGGCTGGTCACCAGCTCCTCGCGGATCGCGTCGAGCGGCGGGTTGGTGACCTGGGCGAACAGCTGGTGGAAGTAGTCGTAGAGCAGCCGCGGCCGGGTCGACAGCGGCGCGATCGGGGTGTCGGTGCCCATCGAGCCGAGCGGCTCGGCGCCGCTGCGGGCCATCGGCCCCACCAGGATCTTGAGCTCCTCCTCGGTGTAGCCGAACGTCTGCTGGCGACGCTGCACCGAGTCGTGCGTGTAGACGATGTGCTCGCGGGCGGGCAGGTCCTCGAGGTCGATCAGGCCGGCGTGCAGCCAGTCGTCGTACGGGTGGGTCGCGGCCAGCTCGGCCTTGATCTCGTCGTCCTCGACGATGCGACCCTCGGCGGTGTCGACCAGGAACATCCGGCCCGGCTGGAGCCGGCCCTTGGCCACCACGGTGGTCGGGTCGAGGTCGAGCACGCCGGCCTCGCTGCCGAGCACGACCAGCCCGTCCTCGGTGCGCCACCAGCGGCCCGGGCGCAGGCCGTTGCGGTCGAGCACCGCGCCGACCAGGGTGCCGTCGGTGAACGCCACGGCCGCGGGGCCGTCCCAGGGCTCCATCAGGCTCGCGTGGAAGCGGTAGAACGCCCGGCGCGCCGGGTCCATCGCGGTGTCGTTCTCCCAGGCTTCCGGGATCATCATGAGCACGGCGTGCGGCAGGTCCCGGCCGGCCAGGTGCAGCAGTTCGAGCACCTCGTCGAAGTTGGCCGAGTCGGACGCGGCCGGCGTGCAGACCGGGAAGAGCCGGCGGATGTTGCCCGGGATCTTCGCCGAGGCCAGCAGCGCCTCGCGGGCGTTCATCCAGTTCTTGTTGCCGCGGATGGTGTTGATCTCGCCGTTGTGGGCGATGAAGCGGTACGGGTGGGCCAGCGGCCACGACGGGAACGTGTTGGTCGAGAACCGGGAGTGCACGAGGGCGATCGCGCTGCGCACCCGCCGGTTGGTCAGGTCCGGGAAGAACGCGGGGAGCTGGTCGGGCGTGAGCATGCCCTTGTAGACCAGGGTGCGGGCGGACAGGCTCGGGAAGTAGGCCGGTATGCCACGCTCGGCGGTCTCGCGCTCGGCCTGCTTGCGCACGCAGAACGCCACGCGGTCGAGGTCGAGGTCGCGGACCGGGGTGCCGGCCGGCCCGTCAGGACCGTCGTGCAGGCGGTGGGCGGCGATGAACACCTGGCGGATCCGCGGGCGGACCAGTTCGGCGGTGGCGCCGAGGCCCTCGGGCTCGACCGGAACGTCGCGCCAGCCGAGCACCTCGGCGCCCTCGACGATCGCGTACTTCTCGATCACCGTGACCGCCTGGGCGGCGTCCGCGTCCTCGGTGGGCAGGAAGACCAGGCCCGTGGCGTAGAAGCCGGCGGGCGGGAGGTTGAAGTCGACGGTGGCCCGCAGGAACTCGTCGGGCACCTGGATCATGATGCCGGCGCCGTCGCCGGTGTTGGGCTCCGCGCCCCGCGCGCCCCGATGGTCGAGCCGGCACAGCGCCGAGAGGCCCTTCTCCACGACGTCGTGGGAGCGGCGACCGGCGAGGTCGGCTACGAACGCGACGCCACAGGAGTCACGCTCGTTCTCGGGGTCATACAAACCCTGGGGATGCGGCTGAGCCACCGGGCCTCCACGGTCGTCTCGGTCACACTGGTTTCAGGTTCGGGACGACGTCGGCCCTGCTGGGTCTTCTGAGTTTACGTGAATGCCGGCCTTCATCCGCCAGGACGTATTGATCACACGCCCAGGATCTGAGATGTGTACTCTCGCGCGGTGACCACCCCTGATCCTGCTCTCCTGCGCCGGTTGGAGACGTTCTACGACGCCCTGCCCCGGTTCACCGCCCGCGCGGAGGACTTCGGCGGTTTGGTGCTGTTTGTCCGGGAGGCTGCGGGCTGGCCGTTCTACGCCCGCCCCCGCCTCGACGGGGCCGAGCCGCCGTCCGCCGCCGACATCATTGCGGCCCGCGAGCGCCAGCGGGAGCTGGGCCTGCCCGAGGCCTTCGAGTGGGTCCACGAGACCACCCCTGACCTGCTCGCGGTGGCCCGCTCGGCCGGCCTGGCCGTCCTGGAGGCGCCGCTGATGGTGCTCGACCCGGCGGCCCTGCCGGACGTGCCCGCGCCCGGGGTCCGCCTGCTCGACCCGGCGTCGGACACCTTCACCGCGGACGTCGAGCTGTCCCGCGCGGTCGCGGCAGTGGGCTTCGGCACACCCGGAACCGATCCGGGCGCCGGCGGCCCCGCGGAGCGCGATGCCGCCCGGGTCGAGCTCGACGCGGCCGCCGTCGACGAGGAGCGCCGGTCCATCGTCGCGGGCCGCCGCTTCAACGCGGTCGTCGAGCTGCCCGACACCGGTCCGGTGGCCAGCGGCATCGGGATGCGGGCCGGCGACGTCGTGGAGATCGCCGGCGTCGCGACGCTGCCCGCCTACCGCCGCCGCGGGCTGGGTGCGGCGCTGACGCTGACGCTCGCCCGGCACGCCGTGACCTCGGGCGCCGGCCTCGTCTTCCTGTCAGCGAGCAGCGACGACGTGGCCCGGGTCTATCTCCGGGTGGGCTTCAAGCGGATCGGCACCGCCTGCATCGCCGAACCGGCACCGGTCAGCGCCCCGGCCTGAGACCGCCGGACCGGCCGGGGGTTCAGCCGGGATCCGCCGTGGCCGGCAGGGCCGGCACCGGTGGTTCCTCCGCGCTGACCAGGCTGTCCAGGCTCGCGGTCTGGCCCGCGCGGTGGGCCGCCGCGTAGGCCTCCTCGCCCAGCTGCGCGCGCAGGCCCGCCGCGGTGGCGGCCAGGTCGTGCAGCTCGCAGGCCGGCACGGGGGTGCCCAGCTCCGTGCGGATCGTGGCCGCCGCGCCCAGCAGCGCCGCACCCCGCTCCCCCGCGCCCATGATCCGGGCCGCCTCGGCCAGGGCCTCCAGCACGCTGGCCGTGCGCCAGCGGTCGCCGACCTGGCGGTGCGTGGCCAGGCTGCGGGTCAGGTGGGCCACCGCCCGGCCCGTCCGGCCGGCGCGCAGCTCCGCCAGGCCGCGCAGGTTGTGCGCCCAGCCCAGGCCCTCCGGGAAGGCCAGCGCCGTGAACCGGTCGAGGGCCGTGTCGAGCAGCGAGGCCGCGCGGTCGCCGTCGTCGCGGTAGAGGGCCACCGCGCCGAGGTTCATCAGGGCCGTGGCCGCCGCCTCCGGGTCGCCGAGGCGCTCGAAGCCCGCGATGCCAGATCGGAAGAGAACACCACA
>NZ_JBFAIU010000476.1:0-4496 GCF_040654855.1 Asanoa sp. NPDC050611 | reverse complement strand
GGAGCTCCTTCACCACGCCGGCGCAGACCACCCGCCACCACTCGCCCGGGTCGCTGTCGGCCGTGCGCACGACGTAGTTGCCGGTCGGCTCCGGCGTCCACACGTCGAGGTCCGGCAGGGGAGCGGACTCGACGACGCAGCCGGCCGGCGCCAACCCGACCGCGGCGCCGGCGGACATGGGCCCGACCGGGCTCGTCAGGTTGCCGTGCACCGCGAACGGGTCCAGTCCGTCGCCGATCATCACGGCGGCCCGGGGCTGCGCCAGGTCCGCGGCGGAGGCACCGCGGCGGGTCACGAACCAGGCGCTGCTGTTCTCCCATGTCGTCGTCGGATCCGGGTGCGTGAGGTGGAACGCGACGAACGCCATGCGGATGTCGCCGACGTCGTCCAGGTACAGCACGTCGACCTCGCTGACCGGCTCGCTGACCGCCAGTTCGCCGGCCCGCTGGCGCTCGGTCACCAGCCGGTCGAAGTCCGCCACGTAGCCCGGGTCCGCCATGGCCAGCGCGCCGCGTACGGGCGTGTGCCGCAACCGCTCCGCCCACTCGTGGATGGTCGCCGGCGGGTTGCCGTCCACGGCGGTGGAGCGACCGCCGCCTGGCAGCGTGGGCAGCACGACGGCCGCGACGGCGGCCAGCGCCGCCCCGGCGGCGATCGTCCGCCGGCGACGGACGCGGCGCCGCCGCGACCACAGGCGCCCGTAGGGGTCCGGCACGGGCCGCACACCGTCGGCGAGGTCGGTCAGCGCCTCCCGGACGCGTTCGTCCACGGTCATCGCGGGCTTCCCTTCAGGAGTTCGGGGGCGTCGAGGACGGTCCGCAGCCGGGCCAGGCCGCGCGACGCGTGGCTCTTCACGGTGCCGACGGGCCAGCCGAGCATGGCAGCGACCTCGGCCTCGGGCAGGTCGTCGAGGTACCGGAGCACGACCACCACGCGGGTCCTGGGCGGCAGCCCGCGCAGCGCGTCGACCAGCGCCTGCCGCCGGACGACCCGGTCGGCCGTGTCGTCGGTGACGGGCTCGGGCGGTGCCGCGCCGACCACCTCACGCGACCGCACCCGATGCCACAGGCTGATGTGCTGGTTGGCCATCGTGCGGCGCAGGTAGGCCAGCGGATCGTCCACCTTGCGCCAGCGCCGCATCACCTTGAGCAGCGCGGACTGCACCAGATCCTCGGCGTCGTGCGCGGAGCCGGTGAGCAGGTACGCGATCCGCAACAGGTCGCCGTACCGCAGCTCCACGAATTCCCGGAATTCCTCAGCCACCCGCACTCCTTCTGGCCGTCGACACCTAGCCAGACCCCAGCGACCCCCGAAACGTTGCGGTTCCGGGGGCCTTTCTCGGGTTGCGTGGGCTCAGGCGCGGCGGAAGGCGCGTACCGCCAGGGGTACGAAGATCAGGAGCAGGCCTACGAGCCAGGCCAGGGTCTGCAGCGCCGGTGTGGTGGGGGAGGGGAAGCCGATGGTCAGGCCGCGTACGGCGTCGACGGCCAGGCTCATCGGGTTGACCTCCGCGAACGCGCGGACCGGGCCCGGCATCGTCTCGACCGGCACGAAGGCCGACGACGCGAAGGTCAGCGGGAACACCCAGATGAAGCCCGCCGACTGTGCCGTCTCCGGGTTCTTGACCGACAGGCCGACCCAGGCGCTGATCCACGAGAACACGTAGGAGAAGCCGAGCACGAGCAGGAACGCCAGGACCAGCTTCCAGAACGGCTCCGACGGCCGGAAGCCGACCGCGACGCCGACCGCGGCCATCACCACCAGCGTCAGCACGTTCATCACCAGGTCGGCCGCCGTCCGTCCGAACAGGACGGCCGCGCGGGACATCGGCAGGGAGCGCAGCCGGTCGACGACGCCGGCCGCGAGGTCCTCGGTCAGGCCGATGCCCGTGATCAGCGCGCCGAAGACCGCTGTCTGCACGATGATGCCGGGCAGGAGGAAGTTGACGTACGACGTCGCGCCGGTGTCGATGGCGCCGCCGAAGATGTAGCGGAACAGCAGGACGAAGATGACCGGCTGGATGAACGCGAAGACGATGTAGACCGGGCGGCGCAACGTCTTGCGCAGCTGCCGGACCGCCAGCACCTGGCTGTCGCGCAGGACGGCGCCGAGCGAGAGACGTTGGCGTCCGCCGCGGGAGACCAGCCCGAGCCGGTCTGTGGTGGCGGTCATGCGACGACCTCCGGTTCGACGGTGGTGGCGGCGGTGTCGGCGGCGGTGGTCGTGTGGCCCGTCAACGCGAGGAACACGTCGTCGAGGCTCGGCTGGGTCAGCTGGACCACGGTGACGGGTAGACCCTTGGCGTCGAGGCGGCGGATCGCCTCCGCTGACGCGTCCGGTCGGGACACCCGCAGGACCAGCTCGGACGTTGGCACGTCCACCTGCACGGCGGTGCCCGCGGCGGCCAGGTCGGCGAGCACGGACTCCGCGGCGGTGAGATGGGCCGGATCGGCCAGGCGCACCCGCAGCACGTCGGTGCCGGCGCCGGCCTTCAGCTCGGCCGGCGTGCCCTCCGCGATCACCTTGCCGGCGTCGATCACGGCGATGCGCTGGGCCAGCCGGTCGGCCTCCTCGAGGTACTGCGTGGTGAGCAGGACGGTCGTGCCGGTGTTGCGCAGCTCGTCGACGATCGTCCACAGCTCCTGCCGCGACCGCGGGTCCAGCCCGGTGGTCGGCTCGTCGAGCAGCAGCACGGGCGGCTGCCCGGTCAGGCTCGCGGCGAGGTCGAGGCGGCGCCGCATGCCACCGGAATATGTGCTCACACGTCGGTTCGCGGCCTCGGTCAGCTCGAAGCGCTCGAGGATGTCGGCCGCGCGGCGGCGGGCCTCGGCGCCGGTCAGCCGGTAGAGGCGGCCCACCATCTCGAGGTTCTCCCGGCCGGTCAGCTCCGCGTCGACGGCGGCGAACTGCCCGGCCAGCCCGATCGCCAGCCGCACGGCGAGTGGTTCGCGCAGCACGTCGTGGCCGAGCACGCGGGCGTCGCCGCGGTCCTGCCGCAGCAACGTCGACAGCACCCGGATCAGCGTGGTCTTGCCCGCGCCGTTGGGCCCGAGCAGCCCGAACACGGTGCCGGCAGCCACCCTGAGGTGCAGGCCGTCGAGGGCGACCACCTTGCCGTACGACACGGCGAGATCGTCGACCTCGACCGCCGGACGCGGATCAGCGTTCGTCGTCATGTACCCCTCCCAGGCACATGCCTAGCAGGTCCCGCCCGTCGCCGCCGTCCCTCGTCCGGTGTCGATACCTATTCGAGTGCCCGGGTGGCGAGCAGGAGAACGCCGACCGACGTGGCCGCGAGCCGGCGGCGGTGTTTGTCAGGACTGGCCCGGCGGCTGGTTCGGCTTCTCCTTGGGCGACGTCGCGGCCTTGGGCTCCTGCGGCTTCGAGGAGTTCGCGGGCTTCGAGGAGTTCGCGGGCTTCGAGGAGTTCGCGGACTTCGACGGTTTCGCAGGCTTGGACGGCTTCGCGGGCTTCGACGGCTGGCCAGTGCCGTGGCCGCGGCCCCAGCCGTTGCCGTTTCCGTCGCCCGCCGGGCCGGAGCCGGAGCCGGTGGGAGCGCCCGGGGTCCCCGGCGGAGTGGTGCCGGCCGGCGGCTGCGGCGCCGTGGTCGGGCGTTCGTTGACCACGCCGCCCGGTCGGTCCGTGCCGCTCGGGCCGTTGACCGGCGGTCGGGTGGGTTCCGGGCCGGGGAGCGTGCCGGTCGCCGCGGCCACCGCCAGCCCACCGCCGGCGAGCACCGCGCCGGCGACGGCCACCTTCACCGCCAACGCCCGGCCCACGACGCGGGCTCGCCGGCCCGCCACGGTGGGCGCGGCCGCGGGCTGCTGGGCGGCGCGGAACGCGGCGACCGCGGCCTCCTCGCCGACCAGCTCCGTCGGATGCGCTGGCGCCCGCAGTGCGGCCAGCGCCGGCGGCAGCGGGCCACCGTCGAGCATCCGGTCGAGGTCGGCATCGTCACGCATGGCGGTGCTCCAGTGTTTCGGCGAGCCGGCGCAGCCCGCGGTAGGCGGCCGTGCGTACCGCGCCAGCACGTTTGCCCAGCACCTTGCCCGCGCTCTCGGCGTCGAGCCCGACCACCACGCGGAGCAGGACCGCCTCGGCCTGGTCGCGCGGCAGCGTGGCGATCAGCGCGAGCGCGCGCTCCGTGGCGATCGCGTCGGTGGCCGCGCCCGCGGTGTCCGCGGCGCCGGCCAGGGCGGCCAGGTGGGCCTCGGCGGACACCGTCTCGGGCCGGCGCCGGGTGCGCCGCAGGTGGTCGAGGGCGCGGTGCCGGCCGACGGTCGCGCACCAGGCGCGGAAGCCGGCCAGATCGCCCTCGAACGACGTCAGGTCGCGGCAGACCTGCAGCCAGGTCTCGGAGGCGACGTCGTCCGCGTCGGCGCCGACCAGGACCCGCAGGTAGCGGACAGTGCGACCCGTTGATCGTGCGGTCGTGCAGGACGACCAGCTTGCCGTCCTTCGTCACGCCCGTGTCCAGCTCCAGCGTGGAGATGGCC
>NZ_JBFAIU010000475.1:0-4556 GCF_040654855.1 Asanoa sp. NPDC050611 | reverse complement strand
GTCCCGGCAATCCAATTAACGGATGCCAAAAACAATCACAATTGGCACTGGCTTATCAAACACCCTGTTGAGTTCTCAAAGAACAAACACACACCAAGAATCTGGCCCGTTTCCGAGCCCTAAGCTTGGGGCTTTGTTTTGTTTCCCGTGTCCGGCGCTTCCGCGCTGGGCACTTTTACTACGTTACCCGGTCCTTTCGGCGTTGTCAACCCGGTGTTTCCCGGTTTGTCAGGCCTTGGGCGGGTTCCCCGTCCGCGGGCGCGCAGCAGTCAACCTGCCGAACTTCCGCTTCAAGGGATTTGGTAGGCCGGCCGCTGCGGCTCGCGCCGCATGCTCGCCCGGTGCCCTACCGGCTCGCAAAGCTTACCCCGTCGGTTTCGCCTCACCAAATCGACCCGTTGTCCGGATCGTTCCGTGTTGCTCCCGCCGTGCAGAAAGAAAGATACGCAGCCCCCGAGTTGATCGTCAAATCGGGGGGCTGCGTTCCGGGTCACATGATCAAAAAGCGGGGTCAGCCGACCCGCTCGACGCCGGCGAACGTCCGCTTTCCGCGCCGCAGGACGAGGAAACGGCCGTGCAGCAAGGCATCCGCGGGCACCGTGGCATCCACATCGGACACCCGCTCGTTGTTGACGTACGCGCCGCCCTCGGTGATCGCCCGGCGGGCCTCGTTGAGACTCCCCACCAACCCGGAGTCGCGGAACAGGGCCGCGACGGGCGGCAGCTCACCGCGTACCTCCACCAGACCTGCCTCTGCGAGCGCGGCCCGCAGCGTACCCACGCCAAGGTCCGTCAAAGAGCCCCGCCCGAACAGCGCCTGGCTCGCGGCGAGCACCTGGGCGGTCTCCGCCTCCCCGTGCACGAGGGCGGTCAGCTCCGCGGCCAACGCCCGCTGCCCCTCCCGCGCGCCGGGCCGCTCGACCGTCGCGCGTTCGAGCTCCTCGATCTCGGCGTGCGGCCGGAAGCTGAAGTAGCGCAGGTAGCGCACGACGTCGCGGTCGTCCGTGTTGAGCCAGAACTGGTAGAACGCGTACGGGCTGGTCAGGCCGGGATCGAGCCAGACCGAGGCGCCTTCCGTCTTGCCGAACTTCGTGCCGTCGGACCTCGTCACGAGCGGCGTCACGAACGCGTGCGCCGGCCCCGCCCCCCGCCGCCGGATGTAGTCGACGCCGGCGGTGATGTTGCCCCACTGGTCGGAGCCGCCGAACTGGAGCGTGCACCCGTGCCGCACGTGCAGCTCGTAGAAGTCGTGCGACTGGAGCAGCTGGTAGCTGAACTCGGTGAAGCTGATGCCCGTCTCGAGCCTGGCCTTGACCACCTCGCGGGCCAGCATCTTGTTGACCGGGAAGTGCTTGCCCACGTCACGCAGGAAGCTGATCGCCGACATCGAACCGGTCCAGTCGAGGTTGTTGACCAGCGTCGCGGCGTTCTCGCCCTCGTAGGTCACGAACGGCCGCACCTGCTCGCGGATCTTGTCGACCCAGCCGGCGACCACCTCGGGCGGGTTGAGCGTGCGCTCGCTGCTCTCCCGCGGGTCACCGATCTGGCCGGTCGCGCCCCCGACGAGCAGCAACGGCCGGTGCCCGGCGCGCTGGAGCCGCCGCGCGGTGAGCACCTGCATCAGGTGACCGACGTGCAGGCTCGCCGCCGTCGGGTCGAAGCCGACATAGAACGTCACCTGCCCCGAGTCCAGATGCTTGCGCAGCTCGTCGAGGTCGGTGGAGTCCTGCAGCAGGCCCCGCCACAGCAGGTCGTCGATGAATTCGCTCACGCCTGGATTGTCCCCCACCGCCCCGCCGCGGCCGCACCCGGTTTACTGCACGGAGAGCACGTCGACCACGAACCGCAGCGCGCCCGCGGGATAACCGGCCGGCGGCTGCTCGCCGTACGCCATCGTCGCCGGGATGTCGAGCTGCAGCCGGCTGCCGACCTTGGCGCCCACGAGGCCCTTGTCCCAGCCCTCGATGACGCTGCCGGAGCCGAGCTGGACGGGGAACGGCTGGCCGCTGTTCCAGGAGGCGTCGAACTCCTTGCCGTCCGCGTAGGTGACGCCGACGTAGTTGACCGTGACCGTCTGGCCGCTCTGCGCCGCGGGCCCGGTGCCCTGGATCAGCGGGGTCACCTTGAGCTCGGAGACGGTGCCCTGGCCGGCCTGGACGACCGGCTTCGTCTTGAGCGCGGGGTCGGCGTCGGCCGGGATCCCGTTGGCCGGCGGAGCGGCGGCGGACGCGCTCGGCGCGGAGCCGACCTGCTGCCCGGCGGTGTCGTCGCCACCACCACGGGCGAACAGCACGATCGCCACGACGATCGCCACGACCGCGAGCGCCGCGAGAACGATCGCGAGCTGCTGGCGGCGGCGCCGGGCCTTCGCGGCGCGCTCGGCCGCGGCCTTGCGGGCGGCCTTGGCGGCGGCCTTCCGGTCGTTCTTCGTCTCGACCACGCGATTGCTCACGGTGTTCAGATCCTCACGATGGGTGCCCGGCCGGCCCGGACCGCTCCGGCGGAGCTGGCGGGTACACGCTACCCGGGCCGGATGAGCATCGGTACGGGCGAAAACGGGTCATGTCCGAATGCCAACCATCGGGTCCCGGCCGTCACGTCCGGGGTGTTTACTGCGGGCCATGAAGGCGGTGGTGTACGACGCGTACGGGCCCCCGGAGACCCTGCGGCTCGAGGAGGTCGAGCGACCGGTCCCGCAGGGCGACGAGGTGCTCGTCGAGGTGCGTGCGGTGGGCGTCAACGCATCCGACTGGGAGGCGCTCGTCGGTGCGCCGCTCTATGCCCGCATCAACGGCCCGCGGCGGCCGAAGCGCCGGACGCTGGGCTCCGACATCGCCGGCGTGGTCGCGGCGACCGGCCCGGCCGTGCGTGGGCTGTCGGTCGGCGACGAGGTCTTCGGCGACAACCTGGCCGGCATGGGCGGCTTCGCGCAGTACGCCGTCGCGCGGGAGCGGGTCCTGGCACCGAAGCCGCGCGAGCTGTCCTTCGCCCAGGCGGCCTCGCTCCCCCAGCCGGCGGTGATCGCTCTGCAGGGCATCCGCACGAAAGGCGCGGTCCGCGGGGGCCAACGCGTGTTGGTCAACGGCGCCGGCGGCAGCACGGGCGCGTACGCGATCCAGCTCGCGAAGCTCGACGGCGCCGAGGTGACCGGCGTGGACAACACCGCGAAGCTGGATTTCATGAGCCGCGTCGGCGCCGACCACGTCGTCGACTTCACCCGGACGGACTTCACACGGGCCGGGCAGCGCTACGACCTGATCCTCGACCTGGCCGGCCATCACTCGGTCCTGGCCCACCGCCGGGCCCTGGCGCCGACGGGTCGCTACCTCTGGGTCGGCGGGTCGGCCAGCACGATGTTCCAGGTGCTGCTCGCAGGCCCGCTGGTCGGCCGGCAGCGGATTCTGGTCGTCCGCCCGAACACGACGGACCTGCTCACGATGGCGTCGCTGTGCACGTCGGGCACGGTCAAGACACACATCGACCGGGAGTACGCGCTGGACGACGTCCCCGCGGCCCTGCGCCACCTCGGCGACGGCCGCGCCCTGGGCAAGGTGGTCATCTCGGTCGCCTGAGCGCTCCGAGCAGCGGGATGGCGTCGATCTTCGCCGCGGTCAGCTCGTCCCAGTGGACGCCGGCGGCGGGCCGGGCGGCGCGGCTGCGGCGGCAGTCGATGACCCGGTCGGGGGTGACCACGAAATCCAGCGGCACGTCGTGCGCGGTCATCGGGATGCGCCCGGGCGGGCGGACCTGCAGCTCATGGACGGTGGTGACGACGACGGTCCGGTCACCGACGAGCCCGGCCGCGGCGGCGAGAGCGAACTCCAGGTCGGCGAAGCCGCCGCCCTTCCCGAGCCGCGCGCCGTCCTCCCCGGCGGCGACGCACCCCATCACGACGAGGTCGACGGGCGCCAGGTCGGCCACCGCCACCCGGCGGGCGGACCGCGTCGCACCGCGGATCGAAGCGGCCCGCCGCGGCGGCTCGGCCAGGTGGTCGGGGTCGAGCAGGAAGAACGGATCCTCCTCCGCGAGTCGCGGGACGGCCATGTAGACGACCTTGCCGTCTTCGAGCGCCCGCTGGCGTACGGGCAGCTGTGCGCTGTCGGGGTTGGCCTTGACGGTTGCGGCCCGCCGCCACTCGGCCATCGCCCGCAACCGCTCCGCGGCGGCCTCGGCGCCGACGAAGTTCGGGATGCGACCTTCCGCGCCGGGGAAACGTGCGGCGCCGCCGGTCCGCAGAGCGGCCCAGACCTCGTCGCGCAAGGCTGCCTTCGCCGCCAGTAACTCGGCCGCGCCGCCCGCGTCCCGGTCGTGGCGCGCCACCCGCCTCGGCATGCCCTTCACCCCCGGGCGACGCTACGCCTCAGCGGGTCCGCTCCGCCGCTGTGGCGCTCCGTTGTCGGCCCCGGGTCGGGTCCCGCCAACGCTGAGGCGGATCATTGCCACCCGGCGGGAGTCCTCGGAGGCCGCATCCGGCTGGACCCGACGATGAGCGACAGCGAGTCGCCTCCGCCACCTCGCGCCGCTGCCCGGACAGCTCCAGGCGCAGGATCGTCAAG
>NZ_JBFAIU010000474.1:0-4559 GCF_040654855.1 Asanoa sp. NPDC050611 | reverse complement strand
ACGTGCTGTCGCCCGACGGGTCGACGGAGCTGACCCGCTTCTCCTTCCCGCGCCAGCGCCAGGAACGCCGCCTGTGCCTCGCGGACTTCTTCTCGACCCCGACGTCGCCCTTTCGCTGGCCGAGGGAGCGCGGCGGGTCTGCGGGGCGGACTGGGGGATCGGGACGACCGGTGTCGCCGGGCCCGATCCACAGGACGGCAAGCCGGTCGGGCTCGTCTATGTGGCCGTCGCGGGGCCGCCCGGGCGGCAGGTCGACGAGTTGCGGCTCGACGGTGGGCGGGCGGCCGTGCGGGCCGGCGCCGTGTCCCACGCCCTGGAATCCCTGGTCACGCTGCTACGTTCGCCCTCGGCGAACAGTTCCGGCTCTTGAGGCGCTGGTGTCACGGCGAGTCGTGGACAAAACGGACAGGTGACGCTCGGGGGTGGTCCGGCCGCCCGGCGGGGCAGGATGTCGGTCAAGCGGAGAACGGGTACGGTTGCGGGAAGCCTTCGGCGTAGGTCGGGGCGACGGCGGAGGGGGAGGTGCCAATGGTCCTGCTACGTCGGGTGATCGGCGACGCTTTGCGCGCACGCAGGCAGGGGCAACACCGGACCCTGCGCGAGGTCTCCACGGCCGCGAACGTCAGCCTGGGCTACCTCTCCGAGATCGAGCGGGGGCAGAAAGAAGCCTCCAGCGAGCTCCTGTCGTCCATCTGCGACGCCCTCGACACCCAGCTGTCCCAGCTGCTCCGTGAGGCCAGCGACACGCTCGCGCTGGCCGAGCAGATGGAGGGTGTCCTGGTCGGGGTCGACGGCAACGAGCAGCCGCCGGAGCTGGAGCCCGCCCGCCTCGAGCCGACCAAGCCCGTGCGCGACCCAGCCACGGCGGCGACGCCGGAGCCCGCAGCCCCGGCCGCACTGGCCCGGGCGGCCCGCACGCAGGCGCCGGTCAAGCAGGTCGCCACGGACGGCAAGGTCTCGGTCTCGGTGCACCAGTCCTCGCCGCTCAAGGCCACCCTGCGCGCCAAGCGCACCACCGGCGGTCCGCGTGACCGGGATGTCGTTTTCGCTGCTTGACAGGCATAGCCGTCGGTTTCCGCCGCGCGTACTGTGATCAATAGCTGCCAAGGCAGTGACCGGCTGGCGCGCGCCTGAGACGATGGACCGAACTGCCGGTTGGCACGGACACGAGGGGATACCGCGGACATGGCGAACCCGTTCGTCAAGGGATGGCGCTACCTGATGGCGCTCTTCGGCGCCAAGATCGACGAGTACGCCGACCCGAAGGTGCAGATCCAGCAGGCGGTCGAGGACGCGCAGCGCCAGCACCAGGCCCTCGTGCAGCAGGCCGCCGCCGTCATCGGCAACCAGCGCCAGCTGGAGATGAAGCTGTCCCGCCAGATGTCCGAGGTGGAGAAGCTCGGCTCGATGGCGCGCCAGTCCCTCGTGCTCGCCGACAAGGCCCGGGCCGAGGGCAACGAGCCCGAGGCGGGGAAGTACGAGCAGACCGCGCAGCAGCTCGCGTCGCAGCTCGTCGCCGCCGAGCAGGGCATGGAAGACCTGAAGAGCCTGCACGACCAGGCGATCAACGCGGCCGGCCAGGCCCGCAAGGCCGTCGAGAACAACCAGATGATCCTCCAGCAGAAGCTCGCCGAGCGCACCAAGCTGCTCAGCCAGCTCGAGCAGGCCCGCATGCAGGAGACGGTCGCCCGCTCGCTGGAGTCGATGTCGTCGCTGACCGCGGCACCCGGCAACACCCCGTCGTTCGACGAGGTACGCGAGCGGATCGAGCGCCGCTACGCCAACGCGATGGGCCGCGCCGAGCTGGCCTCCAACTCGGTCGAGGGCCGGATGATCGAGGTGCAGCGTTCGACGCTGGACATGGCCGGCGCCAGCCGGCTGGAGCAGATCCGGGCCAGCATGGCCGGCGAGAAGCTGGGCAGCGGCGCCGAGCGGCCGGCGGTCGAGGCCCCGGTCTCGGAGGCCCAGCAGGCCAACGGCGACAAGGCGGCGAGCGAGCAGAAGCAGGAAGACGTCGCCGGAATAGCGCGACTCGACGAGATCCGCGCGAGCATGTCCAAGGACAAGAACCCCGGCGGTTCGAGCGCCGCCGGCTGAGACGTGGGGGGCTGAAGTGGCCGACGAGCGGGCCCGATATTTCCGGCGACTGCGCCGGCTACGCCGTTCCGCCCGCCGTTGGAGTGTGGTCGGCGCCGGTTTCGCCGGCGCGGCCGCCGTCCTGACCCCCTACGCGGGCCTGGGCCTGCCGGACGCCGCCTGGGCGGCCGCCGCGGGCGGCTCGCTGGTGCTGGCGGGCTGGCGCTGGGCCGACCTGCGCCGGTTCGGGGCCCAACCGGCCCCGGAACCCGCCGACCCGGCCCTCGCGGCGCAACGCTCGCGCGCCCGCCTGCTGGCTGCGGTCGAGTCGGCTCCTGGCGGCCGCGCCGCCCTCACGGAGGTCCGCCGGCAACGGGGCCGCTTCGCCCTGCGCGGCAGCTCGGCTGCGCCGGCCTGGGACCGCCTGGACCGTGCCTCCACGACGCTGTCGGGGCTGTCCCCACGCCTGACCGGGATGGGTGGCAGCGCGGTCCTGGAGGCCGCTGTGGCCGAGGAGTCGCTGCGCGACCTGGCCCACCGGGTGACCGGCGTCGAGAAGGCGCTGCAGTTCGCCCCACCGGACGCGAAGCAGGGCCTGACCGAGGCCCAACGAGACCTGACGCAGCAGCTCAACGAGGGCGTTTCGGCCTACGAGCGCCTGGTCGCGGCCGCGGCGTCATATGTCGCGGAGGACGGCCGCATGGGTGCCGCCCACCCCTCGATCGCCCGCCTCACCGAGGCCAGCGACCTCCTCCGCGGCGTCGCCTCGGGCCTCGCCGAGGTCCGCGGCATGACCCCGGACCCGATGCGCGCGGCCTCTTAGGCGTCGTCTGGTTTCGGTTGGCAGCGCGGGCACCAGTAGGTCACCCGCTCGCCCTGTTCGGCCTTCTGGATCGGGCCGGCGCAGCGGCGGCACGGCTGGGCGCGCCGGCCGTACACGTAGTTGGCCTCACTCTTGCGCAGCGATCCCGTCGTGGTCTGCAGCCACCGGCCGCGGTTGTTGGCCAGCAGGCGTTGGGCCAGCGAGACCAGGCCGGGCAGGTCCGGGACCGCGCGCACCGGGGTCCACGGCCAGATGCCCCGCAGGAACAGCGCCTCCGACTTGTAGAGGTTGCCGATGCCCGCGAGATTGCGCTGGTCGAGCAGCGCCTCGCCGATCGTCGTGTCGGGGTGGGCGGCCAGGCGGCGGGCCGCCTCCGCCTGGTCCCAGTCGGGGCCGAGCAGGTCCGGCCCCAGATGGCCGACCAGCTCCCGCTCGCGGGACGTGGGCACGAGCGACAGATCGTGCAGGTGGTAGCCGACCGCGACGGCGTCCGCGGTGCGGAGGACGACCCGGATCAGGTGCGCGGGCTTGGCCGCCCAGCGCTCGCCCGGCGCGTACGCCCGCCAGGCCCCCTCCATCCGCAGGTGTGAGTGGAGCGTGCGGTCGGTGCCGGCCGGGTCGCGCATCCGCAGCAGCAGGTGCTTGCCGCGGCTCGTGGACTCAAGCACCCGCCAGCCGGTC
This sequence comes from Asanoa sp. NPDC050611, assembly GCF_040654855.1. NCBI lineage: Bacteria > Bacillati > Actinomycetota > Actinomycetes > Micromonosporales > Micromonosporaceae > Asanoa > Asanoa sp. NPDC050611. Next base: position 979 of record NZ_JBFAIU010000474.1, on the reverse strand, counting down.
AGCCGCGTGGTGGCCAGGCGTGGCACCCGGAAGTCCGACGCGGTCAGCTCGCCGCCGCCGATCGCGCGCTGCAACGTGCGCGCCGTGTTCCAGACCGTGTCACCTTCGGGCACGGTTCCATCGTGCCGCACCGGCCGCGGTCACGGCTCGGTAGTGATCCGCACCACGTCGCCGGGGCGGACCCCGAGGGCGATGTCGGCCGGTGCGCCGTTGGCCGCGACCGCCACCAGGCCGGCCGAGTCGACGAGCAAGACCAGGCCGCCGGGCGGGGCGTCCCCGAAGGTCTCGCCGACCACCGCGGGCTCACCGTGCACGCGGACCCGAGCCGCGAGCGGCGCCGGGAGAGCGTCGGTCGCCAGCTGGACGTTGCCGAACCGGTCCACGCTCAGCACCGCCGCTTCGAGCCAGCCCTCGCCCCGCGTCACCGTCGGCTCCGGCAGGCGGACCAGTTCGGCGGGGTCGAGCCGCGGGCCCGCGTCCGCCAGCGGCGCGCCGCCGGCCAGCCGGGCCGCCACCGGCGCGAAAATGTCGCGGCCGTGGAACGTCCGGGTCACCACCGGGGCGAACCAGGCCGGGTTGTTGAGCTCGACCGCCTCGCTGACGCCGCCCAGCGCCTCCGCGGCCCAGATCAGCAGCCCGTTGTCCGGACCCACGAGCAGGCCGTCCGGTGCGCGCACCGCGATCGGCCGCCGGGCGGTGCCGACGCCGGGATCGACGACCGCCAGGTGTACGGAGATCGGCAGGTCACCGACGGTCTGCGCGAGCACGACCGCGCCCCGGGCCACGTCGCCGGGCGGGATCTCGTGCGTGATGTCGATGACCCGGGCCGTCGGCGCGACCTTGGCGATCGCGCCGTGGCAGGCGGCCACGAAACCGTCGAGGCTGCCGTAGTCCGTGGTGAAGCTGATCCACATGCTCAGTGACCTTCGATCGCCAGCTCCAGCCGGAGCTCGTCATGGATGGGTACGCCGTGGTCGCC
>NZ_JBFAIU010000473.1:0-4559 GCF_040654855.1 Asanoa sp. NPDC050611 | reverse complement strand
CCGGGCCCGCCCGTGGACGAGGGCCGCCAGCGGCTGGCCGGCACCGTCGCGACCACCGTCCACACGCGCGTCAGCGACGCCGGTGCCGAGCCCGACGACGACGGCACGCTGCTGCTCAGTCGCACGGTGACCGCCGAGGGCCGGTCACGGGCGCACGTCGGCGGGCGCACCATGCCGGTCGCGACGCTGTCCGAGATCGGCGAGCAGGTGGTCGCCGTGCACGGCCAGTCCGACCAGCTCCGCCTGCTCCGCCCGGCCGAGCAGCGCGCCGCGCTCGACCGGTTCGCCGGCGCCGAGCACGAGAAGCTGCTCGGCGAGATGCGCGAGACCTTCACCCGCTGGCGGGCGGTCGCCGACGACCTCGCCGACCGGCGGCGCAACGCGCGCGAGCGCAACCAGGAGGCCGACCTGCTCCGGCTCGGTCTCGACGAGATCACCCGGGTCGACCCCCAGCCGGGGGAGGACGACGACCTCAAGGCCGAGGCGCAGCGCCTCGAGCACGCCGAGGGCCTGCGGGTCGCCGCGATCGCGGCCTACCAGGCGGTCGCCGGCGACGGCGCCGACGAGGCGCCGCACGCCACGAGCCTGCTGGGCGCGGCCAAGCGGTCCCTGGAGGGCCAGGCGGCCGTCGACGCCAAGCTGGGCGACCTCGCGGCGCGCCTCGACGAGGCGGCCACGCTGATCGGCGACGTGACCGCCGAGCTGTCCTCCTATCTCGACAGCCTCGACGCCGACCCGGCCCGCCTCCAGGGGATCTACGAGCGCCGGGCCGAGCTGCGCGCGCTGACGCGGAAATACGCCGACGACGTCGACGGAGTGATCGCCTGGGCCGATCGCGCCCGCGGGCGGCTCGGCGAGCTGGACACGTCCGACGACCTGCTCGACGAGCTCGACCGCGAGCGGCAGCGGCTCGAGGACGAGGTGGCCGCGCTGGCCGCCCGGGTCACCGCGGCCCGCAAGGAGGCCGCCGGCCGGTTCGCCGACCTGGTCAGCGTCGAGCTGGCCGGGCTGGCCATGCCGCACTCGCGGGTCGAGGTCGCGGTGCTGCCGGCCACGGCGACGACCGCCGAGGGCGCCGACGACGTCGAGCTGCGCCTGCACGCGCATCCCGGCGCGCCCAGCCTGCCGCTGCAGAAGGGCGCCTCCGGCGGCGAGCTGTCCCGGGTCATGCTGGCGATCGAGGTGGTCTTCGCCGGGGCCGGCGGCCCACCCACGCTGGTCTTCGACGAGGTCGACGCGGGCGTCGGCGGCCGGGCCGCGGTCGAGATCGGTCGCCGGCTGGCCCGCCTGGCCCGCACACACCAGGTGCTGGTGGTGACCCACCTGCCCCAGGTGGCCGCGTTCGCCGACCGCCACCTGGTGGTGGCCAAGGACACCGGCGGCGCGGTGACCACCAGCGGCGTGCGGGTCGTGGAGGACACCGAGCGCGCCCGGGAGCTGGCCCGCATGCTCGCGGGTTTGCCGGACTCCGATCTGGGTATCGCGCACGCGGAGGAACTGCTCGCAGTGGCGGCCCGGGAGAGGCGCAGCTAGAGGGGCTCGGGTCGCACACCGTGGGTGGGCGGACACGACCGCAGAAGGGCAAGGTGTGACGGGGGCCACCGCCGTGGGTGGCGTCCGCATGGTTCGCTGAGACCTGGCACGCACGTGTCAGACCACGCGTGCCACAGCTAGCACCCCTGCTCAGGCATGTCGCGACCGCAAAACGCTGTCCGGACATGCCAGGATGGTCACGATGCGTCTACCCACCTTGCGCCGGACCCGGAGCGCCGAACCGGGCACAATCACCGGCACCGCGCGCCTCGATCGCCGGACCAAGCGTCTGGTCGGTCGCCTGCGCCCGGGCGACGTCGCCGTCATCGACCACGTCGACCTCGACCGGGTGGCCGCCGACTCGCTCGTCGCGGTCGGCGTCACGGCGGTGCTCAACGCCAAGCCCTCCATCTCCGGCCGTTACCCCAACCTCGGGCCGGAAGTCCTGGTCAAGGCCGGCATCCCGCTCGTCGACGACCTGGGTGAGGGCGTCTTCCAGCAGCTCCGCGAGGGCGACGCGGTGCGGATCGACGGCAACACCGTGTTCGTCGGCGGCGAGCCGATCGCGCACGGCACCCGGCAGGACACCGAGACGGTCGCGAAGGCCATGTCGGACGCCCGCGAGGGGCTGTCCGTGCAGCTCGAGGCGTTCGCCGCCAACACGATGGAATACCTGAAGCAGGAGCGCGACCTCCTGCTGGACGGCGTCGGCGTGCCCGACGTCGAGACCAGCATCGCCGGGCGTCACTGCCTGATCGTGGTGCGGGGCTACGAGTACAAGGACGACCTCGACGTGCTCCGCCCGTACATCCGGGAGTTCAAGCCGGTCCTGATCGGTGTCGACGGCGGCGCGGACGCGCTGGTCGAGGCGGGCTACACGCCCGACATGATCATCGGCGACATGGACTCCGTCACCGACGACGTGCTGCGCTGCGGCGCCGAGGTGATCGTGCACGCCTATCCCGACGGGCGCGCGCCGGGCCTGGCCCGGGTCCACCAGCTCGGGCTCTCCGCACTGACCTTCCCGGCCGCCGCGACCAGCGAAGACGTCGCGATGCTGCTGGCCGACGAGAAGGGCGCCACGCTCATCGTCGCGGTGGGTACGCACAACAACCTGGTCGAGTTCCTCGACAAGGGCCGCGGCGGGATGGCATCGACGTTCCTGACCCGGCTCAAGGTCGGTGGCAAGGTGGTCGACGCCAAGGGCGTCAGCCGCCTCTACCGGCAGAGCATCTCCGGCTCGTCACTCCTGTTACTGGTGCTCAGCGCCGTTTCCGCCATGGCCTCAGCGGTCGCCGTATCCACCGTGGGCAAGGCCTACCTCGGTGTGCTTTCGGAGTGGTGGAACAATTTGGTCTTCCAACTGGGACAGCTCTTCAGCTAGGACGGGGCGTTCCCGACCGAATCAGAAGGCAAACAGCGTGATCAATTTCCGGTACCACGTGGTGTCACTCACCGCGGTGTTCCTGGCGCTCGCCATCGGGCTGGTCGTCGGCACCGCGGCGCTCAACGGCCCGGTCGCCGACTCGCTCAACCAGCGGGTCTCCGAGCTGAAAAAGGACAACACCCAGCTACGGGACTCGGTCTCCAGCCTTCAGGAAGAGGTCAAGCGCGAGGAGGACTTCGCAGCCGAGATGGCGCAGGTCGTCCTCCCGGGCCGGCTGACCGGCCGCAAGATCCTGATGGTCACCCTGCCGAGTGGTCGGGAGCACGCCGACCAGGTGCGCACGATGCTGACCACCGCCGGCGCGACCATCACCGGCCGGATCGAGATGCAGGACTCGTTCTTCGTCCCGGCGAACTCCCAGGAGCTGCTCTACCTGGCGGCCTCGGCGGCACAGTCGTCGATCCCGGTCACCGGGCTGCCGAGCAACAGCGACGGCGTCGAGACCGCGAGCGCGCTGCTGGCCAGCGCGGTCCTCGACCGCACCCAGGGCACGCCGCCCGCCCCCGCGGACATCACCGCGCTGCTCACGGCGTACGAGAAGGCGAAGTACATCAGCTACGCCGACGCCGGCAAGGACAAGGTGACCGAGCCCGCCCAGGCCGTGGTGATCGTGACCGGCCTGCCCTACGTCGACAAGGAGTCGGCGCAGAAGGACCAGGCGGTGGTGACCATGGTCAGCCAGTTCGACAAGCAGGGCTCCGTCGTGGTGGCCGGCAACGGTGCGAGCGACGGCAACGTCGTCGCCGCGGTGCGGGGCGACGGCGCGCTGGTCAAGACGATCAGCACGGTCGACAACGCGAACACCACCCAGGGCCAGGTCGTCACCGCGCTCGCCACGTCCGAGATGGTCGGCCAGGGCAAGGCCGGTCAGTACGGCCTGGGCGCCGGCGCCGCCTCGATGATGCCGCAGCAGCCGCAATGAGCATCCGCAACCTCGCCCTCTCCACCGCGGGCGCGCTGACCACGCGGGCCGCGCTGCGGGCGATCCGCGCGTGGCCGGGCTCGGCCCGGCTCGACCGCACCAACTACCGCGGCCGCACGGTCACGCTGGCCGCCGGGCCGGCGCTCGCCGTCGGCGCCGCCACCAGCGCGGCGGCCGGCGCCCGCAGCCTGCCGACGGCTGGCGCGGCACTGGTGGCCGGGCTCGGCTCCGGTGCGGTCGGCTTCTACGACGACGTGGTCGGGGGCCGCCCCGAGCACAAGGCCAAGGGCTTCAAAGGCCACCTCGGCGCCCTCCGCCAAGGCCGCGTGACCAGCGGCCTCGTCAAGATCGCCGGCGTCGGCGCGGCCGCGCTCACGGCCAGCGCGCTGCTCGCCGCCGACCGCCCGCGGCGCGGCCGGCTCGGCACCGCGGTGGACGTCGCGCTCGGCGCCGGGGTGATCGCCGGCACCGCCAACCTGTTCAACCTGCTCGACCTGCGCCCCGGCCGGGCGATCAAGGCCGGCACGCTGGTCGCCGGCCCGCTGGCCGTCGGGTCCGTGGGCGGGCTGGTCGCCGGCCCGGTCGGCGCGGCCACCGCGATCCTCCCCGACGACCTCGACGAGCAGGTGATGCTCGGCGACGCCGGCGCCAACGCGT
>NZ_JBFAIU010000472.1:0-4591 GCF_040654855.1 Asanoa sp. NPDC050611 | reverse complement strand
GAGGCGGGGCCGGGCGAGGTCGCCGTCGACCCGGATCAGGAAGTCGGTCTCCAGCCGCTCGAACCCGTCGTTGCCCAGGTAGCGGTGCTCGCCGAACAGGTCGAGCCCGAGCCCGCGGGTCACGGCGAGACCGAGCCGGGCGTACGCCCGAGCCCGCGCACCGGGAACGCCCGCCCGCCGGAACAGCTCGACCAGCGGCTCCTCCCAGGCCCGGATCACGGACTCCCGGAACGCGGCCGTCCACTCGCGACCGTAGAGCGCCTGCACGTACACCTCGAAGAACAGCCGCTGCGCGGGCAGCACGTCGGGGCCCGTGAGGTGGGTCCAGAACGCCTCCGACACGGCGAAGATGTCGGCGTCGTCGGTGACCAGCTCGGCGAGCAGGGCCCGCTGTGCCGCCTCCATCCGGGCGACGACCTCGGCGAGCAGCCCGTCCCGGGAGCCGAAGTGGTAGATCAGCATCCGGTGGCTCGTCCCGGCCTCCGCGGCGATCTCGCGCAGGCTCAGGTGACTGAAGCCGTGCCGGCGCACGACCTCGAAGCAGCGGTCGAGCAGCGCCTCGCGGGCCGCGCTCACCCGCGCGCTTCGCTAGCGGACTTGAGCCCCGCCGCCTCCAGCTCCAGGTAGCGCCGGTTGCGCTTGCCGAAGAGCAGGTTGAGCAGGCCGGCCAGCGGCCCGGTCTGTTCGAGCTCCAGCGTGATCAGCGTGCCACCGTCGTCGGTGGCCCGGATGAGGTGGCGGCCGACGGTGCGTACCCCGGGCGAGTGGTTGGTCCACGAGAACTCGGCCTCGTCGGCGAAGGTCGTGACCTCCCAGACGAGGGGCTGCATGCCCGGCTGCTTGATCCGGGCTCGGCTGCCGAGCCGCAACGGGCCGTCGTCGAGCCGCTCGACCGTCGTCATCGAGCGCGTCCAGCGCGGCCAGTCGGTCACGTCGCGCAGCACCGCCCACGCGGCGGCCAGGTCGGCGTGGGCTTCGGCGCTGGTGGTCAGCATCATGTACCAGATGGTACATCGCGTAGGGTGCCGGCAGACAGCGAGCGAGGAGGCAGCGGCGTGACCGTGGACATCTGGACGGACGGCGCGTGTAGCGGCAACCCGGGGCCCGGCGGTTGGGGCGCGCTGCTGCGCTACGGCACGGTCGAGAAGGAGCTGTGCGGCGGCGAGGCTACGCCGACGACCAACAACCGCATGGAGCTGATGGCGCCCATCAGCGCGCTGGAAAGCCTCACCCGGCCGGTGGTGGTCCGGCTGCACACCGACAGCGTGTACGTCCGCGACGGCATCACGAAGTGGCTGCCGCGCTGGAAGGCCAACGGCTGGCAGACGGCGGCGAAGACCCCGGTCAAGAACGTCGACCTGTGGCAGCGGCTCGAGGCCGCGATGGGCGCGCACGAGGTCAGCTGGCACTGGGTGAAGGGCCACTCCGGACACCCGGAGAACGAGCGCGCCGACCGGCTGGCCAACCGCGGGATGCGCGAGGCGCGCGAGGCCGTCAACCGCTAGCCGGCCGGACCCGAGGCCCGGCCGGCAGCGCGAGGGCTCAGGTGGCGCTCGTGTGCTTGACCGCGTCCAGGATCACCGCGGTGACCTCGTCGGGGTTCGTGACCAGCGAGAGGTGGCCGGCCTCGACCTTCGTGATGCCCGACCGCGCGCGCTCCGCCATCGCGCGCTGGCGGTCCGCCGGGATCACCTGGTCCAGCGTGCCGAGCACGTACCAGGACGGAATGGTCTTCCACGCCGCCGGTCCCGACTCCTGGTTGCTGGCGGTCGCGGCGAGCGGGCGCTGGCCGGCCCAGAGCACCTGCGCCTGCTCCGCCGGCACGCCGCTCGCGAAGCCGGACACGAAGACCGACTCCTTCAGGTAGAGGTCGGCGTCGCCGTCGGGGGCTCCCGGGTAGGGCACGTAGTCGAAGACCAGCGCGGGGTCGCCGGCGAGGATCGAGTCGTCGCCGACCAGCGGTGCGACGGTCTCGCCCTCGTCCGGCACGAAGGCGTCCACATAGACCAGCGCGCGCACGTCGTCGTTGCCGGTCGCGGCGTTGGTGATGACCGCGCCGCCGTACGAGTGTCCGACCAGGACGATCGGGCCGGTGATGGTGGACAGGAAGTCAGCAACGGTTTTCGCATCGCCGGGCAGCGAGCGCAGCGGGTTCGGCGGCACCCGCACCGGGTAGCCGGCCTCCTGCAGTCGTTGGGTGACGCCGCTCCAGGACGAGCCGTCCGCCCAGGCACCGTGCACCAGCACGACGGTCGGCTTCACGGGATAGGCGTCCTCCGGCGTCGCGGGCCGGGCGGCGGCGAGGGTGGACGGCAGGGCGAGCGAGGCGAGCACGACGACCGCCGCGGCCAGCAATCTCTTCAACAGGGCCTCCATGGGTGATGGGCTCGGGCACCGGCCCGCATTCAATAACGCGGCTTATGCCCGAAATGTCACGGAGACCCGCACGACCGTCACCAGCTCGCGTCGACCGCCCACTCCACGACCGGACCCACCGGCCCGGGCGAGAGGTCCGACACCGCCGGCAGCCGCCCCAGCACCCCACCCGCGGTCATCCCCAGCAGGGCGAGGAGCAGCAGCCCCACCACCCTGATGCCCACTGTGGATCGTCCGCCCATCACCGCTCCCCCAGCCGAAACGCGAACCTCGCAACACGAACCCGTCAGCTATCACTCTCCCGGCCGGGGCCCTTCGGGGTCACTGCCGCAGGTACCCCAAGCCGGGGTAGTGCCCGCCCTACCATCGCGCCGCGGTAGGTGCCCTTTGCGATGGCGATTGAATCGATGTTTCTCGATAGTCTGGGCTCCCCGTCCACTCCCCCGAGGAGGCCACAGATGGCCCTACGCCGCAGACTCTCCACCCTCGTCCTGCTCGCCGCCGCACTGGTCGGTGTGCAGCTCGCCCAGGCGGGTGTCGCGCAGGCCGCGGTCCGGGTGCTCTACTACGACGTCAGCCAGGCGCAGGAGTTCCAGCAGGTGGCCCGGCAGGGCGCGCAGAACTGGAACAGCCGGGTGACCAACGTGCGCCTGGAGCCGGTGCCCGCCGGCCGCACCCCCAACGTCCGGGTCTACGCCGACAACGGCTGGCCGCGCACCTACACGTCGTCGCTCGGCAACGGCTACTGGATCATGGGCCGGCAGGCCGTCAACCAGGGCTACTACCAGCCGCGCATCTCGACGCACGAGTTCGGCCACATCCTCGGCCTGCCCGACCGGCGCACCGGGTTGTGCGCGGACCTCATGTCCGGCAGCAGCGCACCGGTCTCCTGCACGAACGCGTTCCCGAACAGCCGCGAGGCGAGCGAGGTCAACAACAGGTTCGCAGCGCTGACGACCGCGCCGGCACGCGAGTTCGTCTGGCAACCCGCCGCCTAGAAGATGTCCCGGGTCCGTCGGGGGCACGACCGTCGCTCCCGCCGGACACCGGGCCGGGCCCGGGGGGCCCGTCCCTGCCAGGTCCGCGGTGGGTCAGGCCCGCGAGCCCTCCCGGCGGCGTAGCAGCTCGTGCAGCTCGGCGCGGGCGGCGGCCACCTGGTCGAGCTGGGCCGTGCGGCCGAGGGAGCGCGGGCGCGGGATGTCGATGTCGACGATCTGCTCGATCTGGCCCGGGCGCGGGGTCAGCACGACCACGCGGTCCGCGAGCAGGACCGCCTCGTCGATGGAGTGGGTCACGAACATGATGGTGGCCCGGCGCTCCATGTGGATGCGCTGCAGCTCCGTCGAGAGGTCCTCGCGGGTCAGCGCGTCCAGCGCCGAGAACGGCTCGTCCATCAGCAGCACCCGGGGGCCGGTCAGCAGCGACCGGCACAGCGCGACCCGCTGCTGCATGCCGCCCGACAGCTCGTGCGGCAGCCGTTTCTCGAAGCCGCCCAGGCCCACCATCTCCAGCAGGTCGAGCGCCCGTGTGCGCAGCGCCGAGCGGCCGAGCCCGAAGATCTCCGCCGGCAGCAGCACGTTGTCGAGCACCGAGCGCCACGGCAGCAGCGCCGGCCGCTGGAACAGCATCGCGATGTCGCGGCGGGCCTTCGTGACCCGCTCGCCGCCCACCTGGATCTCGCCCTGCGTCGGCATGAGCAGCCCGGCCACCAGGCGCAGCAGCGTCGACTTGCCGCAGCCCGACCGCCCGACCACGGCCACGAACTCGCCCTCTGCGACCTTCAGGTCGATGTCGTGCAGCGCCTCGACGGAGCCGGCCCGGCCCGCGAAGACCTGCGTGACGCCGAACAGCTGGATCATGCCGCCACCTGCGGCATGACCTCGCCGGCGAGCAGGTCGAGGTGGTCCAGGTCGGCCAGGTCGGCGATCCGCACGTAGGCCCGCGCGGCCCCGATCGCCGCGAACTCGCCGAGGTGGTCGACCACCTGGTCGACCGAGCCGTAGACGCCGGACGCGGCGGCCCGGACCGGCGGTCGCAGCAGTGCCGCCCGGCGCTCCACCGTCGCGGCGTCGCGACCGCAGGCGACCGAGACGCAGACCGAGCGCAGCACCTGCCGGCCCAGCCGGGCCGCCTCCAGGTCGAGCCGGCCGAACAGCTCCTTCGTGACGGCGTCGTCGACACCACCCTCGGTGTGGACCTGGAGTCGGCCATCATG
>NZ_JBFAIU010000471.1:0-4614 GCF_040654855.1 Asanoa sp. NPDC050611 | reverse complement strand
GCCTGAGGCCCCCCGCGTCCTCGGCGCGGCGGCCGCCGTGCTGACCGGCCGCGCCGAAACCGAGCGGGCGACGGCCGCCCAGCTGGCGGCGACCGCGCGCGCCCGAGCGGCGGCGCGGGCGCGGATGGCCGAAGTCGCGGCCCCTGCTCCGGCGCTCACCCAGCGCCTCGGCGCGGCGCTCGACGCGGTCGCCCGGCGACTGGGCGCCTCGCCACCGCGGGCCCCGGCCCCGCCACCGCCGGGCGGCGACGAGCCGTTGCCCGGAATCGTCGGCGGTCGCCCCGGCCCGGGCATGCCACGCCGCGTGTTCTTCCCGCGCGGCAGCGTGGTGACCACCTGGACGGAGCCCGAGCGGCGACCGCGGGTGCCGTCCGACGCGATCGCCGCGACGCGCGCGCTCGTCGACGCCGAGCTGACCCGCCGCGCGGCCCGGCTCGACCGCTTCGAGGTCGCGGTGCTCGACGCCGCCCTGGCCGGCATGCCGGCGCCGATGCGGGAGCGCGCGGCCTCGAACCAGCTGGCCGGCTGGCCGCGCGGCGGCGTCCACGCCCTCCCGGCCGGGGCGCGGCTGCGCCTCTTCCTGCACTGGACGGAGCCCGACGAGGCCACGCGGGTCGACCTCGACCTGTCGTGCGCGTTCTTCGACGCCCGCTGGCGGCGGGTCGGCCACTGCGACTACACCCACCTGCGGTTCGCGGGCGACGCCGCGGTCCACTCCGGCGACCTGACCTCGGCGCCGGCCCCGCTCGGCGCCACGGAGTTCCTCGACCTCGACGTCGAGCGGCTGGTCGCCGCCGGTGCGCAGTACGCCGTGCCCGTCGTGCTCAGCTACAACGCCGTCCCGTTCGAGGCGCTCACCGACGCGTTCGCCGGCTTGATGCTGCCGCCGGCCGGCGGTGCGCACTTCGACGCCGCGGCCGTGGCGCAGCGCTTCGACCTGCGCGGCAATGCCCGCATGCTGCTGCCGATGGTCGTCGACCTGCCGGCCCGCCGGCTCCTGTGGACCGACCTCACCCTGTCGGGTCGCGGCTACGGCCACAGCGTGGGCCGCCACGGCGACCAGCTCGCCCGCGCGGCGGCCGACCAGTGGGAGCACTTCGTGGGCGGCCGGCGGACCACCCTGCTCGACCTGCTGGCGTGGCACGCGGCCGGTCGGGCCGACCGGATCCTGGTCGGCCACGCCGACGGGTCGTGGACGGAGGCGCCGGCCGACCTCGCCGCCATCCGCGCGGCGGCGGCGGTGCCCAGCGGCGGCGCCCGGCCCGACCTCGCGGGTCGCACCGTGCTGGCCGGGGCGTTGGACCCCGCGGCCCTCGACCGGCTGGTGCCGCACCCGGTCGCGCCGGGCTCGACCGCGCTGACCGTCACCGGCCTCGCGGGTGACCCCTGGACACCGCGGCGGGCCGGGGACCTGCTCGGTGCGCTCGGCGCCGACCCGCCACCCGGTCCGTGACGACTGTCCGTTGTGGAACGTCAGGCGCGTCGGTACGCGCGCAGGAACAGGCGGACGCCGCCGTCCGCCAGGCGGGCGATCTCGGCGTCGGCCAGGGGAACGGATCCGTACCACGAGTGGTTGTTGGCCCGGCCCGTGACGAGGAGGCCCAGGAACTCGGCGGCCTCCGTCGGGTCCGCGACGTCGAGCAGGCCGTCGGCCGCCAGCCCGGCTAGCCGGTCGGCAAGCAGGCCTTGGACCGACGGCTCGTCCGGCTCCAGCAGAGCCGGGAAGTGGGCCGCCTCCGCGATCGTCAGGCGCAGGACGGCGGCCCGGTCGGTCGAGCGGGAGATCGCGACCGCGAACTCGCGGCCGAAGGCCGTCAGGGCCGCCTCGATGTCGTCGACGCGGCCGAGCGTGCGGTCGAGGAGGTCCTCGAACGCCGCCGTCTGTGCCTGTCTGGTCTCCCGGATCGCGCGTAGGAACAGCCGCTCCTTGTCGCCGTAGTAGTCGTAGATCGTGCGCTTCGAGACGCCCGCGGCGGTGGCGATGGCGTCGACGCTCGCGCGGGCATAGCCGTCGCGGACGAACACCTCGAGCGCCGCCCGGACGATCGCGGCGCGCTTGGCCGGCGACCCGGACCGGAGCGATTCCTTCACGGATCGATCATACACGACACTACACTGCACGGTATAGTGTAGTCCGCATGCCCGACCGAATCGATCGCGCCGTCCTCAAGCTCAGCGCCGTCGTCGTCACCGGCACGATCGCCGCGATGCTCGACATGACCATGGTCACCGTCGCTCTCGCCCGCCTGACCAGGGATTTCTCCGCCGACATCGGCACGACGCAATGGGTCAACACCGCCTATCTGCTGGCCATCGTCATGGTCATCCCGCTCACCGGGCGCCTCGCCGAGCGGCACGGCGTGCGCACCATGTGGCTGTTCGCGCTCACCGTCTTCACGCTCGGCTCGGTCCTCTGCGGCACGGCGTGGTCGGTGGGCAGCCTGGTCGCGTTCCGGGTCGCACAGGGGATCGGCGGCGGGATGATCGTGCCGCTGAGCATCATGATCCTGGTCGAGGCCGCCGGCGCCGGGCGGCGCGGTCGGGTCATGGCCATCGCCGCCGTGCCCGCACAACTCGCCCCGATCGTCGGTCCGCTGCTCGGCGGGCTGATCGTGCAGACCCTCGGCTGGCGGTGGATCTTCTTCGTCAACGTCCCGGTCGGCCTGGTCGCCGTGCTCCTGGCGCGCCGCGGTGTCCCGGACAGCGGCCGGCGCGAGCCGCGCCCGATCGACCTGCGCGGCCTGGCCCTGCTGTCACCGGCCGTCGCGCTGCTGGTCTTCGGCCTGTCCCGCCCGGCCTGGCTCCCGCTGGCCGCCGGCGCCGTCCTGCTGGGGCTCTTCATCGGATACGCCCTGCGGACGCCCGACGCACCCGTGGTCGACGTGCGCCTGTTCGCCCACCGCGCGCTCGCCGCGGCGACGGCGCTCAACTTCCTGTCGCGACTGTCCATCTTCGGCGCGCTGCTGCTCGTCCCGCTCTACCTCCAGCAGGTCCGCGGCCTCGACGCGCTGCACGCCGGCCTGCTCGTCGCGCCGCAGAGCCTCGGCACGATGCTCGCCCTGCCGCTTGTGGGCCGCCTGACCGACCGCGTCGGCGCCCGGCCCGTCGTCCTGTCCGGCATCGCCGTCACCGTGCTCGGCGCGCTCGCGTTCACCCAGGTCGACGCCGGCACCTGGCTGCTGGCCGCGGCCCTGTTCGGCTGGGGCGTCGGAGTCGCGGCGGTCGCGGTCCCGGTCGCGGCCGCCGCCTACCAGGGCCTCCCGCCCGCCGCGATCCCGGCGGCCACCAGTGCGATCACGATGGTGCAGACCATCGGCGCCGCGGTCGGCGCCGCCGTGCTGACCGCGATCCTGGGCAACCGCACCGCGGTCCACCCGGGTGCGGCGGCCTTCGCGGACACCTTCTGGTGGGTGCTGCTGTTCACCGCGCTCGCACTGGTGCCGGCCCTGCTCCTCCCGCTGCGCCCGCCCGTCGAGGCGGCCGCACCCGTTCCCTCGCGGACCCGCTGACGTGCCGGCGGGTCGCGCGGCGACTCACTTGTCGAGCACGACCGCGATGTCCGTGACGGGAGCCTTGCCGGCGAAGGCGCCGAGCTGGTCGGCCCGGCCCGTCAGCAGGGAGATCTGGTAGAACCGCTGCCGGCCGTCGACGTTCAGCGTCGCGTACGCCGTGTTGGTGCGCGTCCGCCCGTCCCGCAGGTCGCTGTAGATGTCCAGGCCCGCCGCGGCGCCGGCGTCGACCAGCAGGCCACCGGTCGGCGCGAGCGCGCCCGCGTTGGCCGGCGACTGCACGACGACCTGGTCGGTCGTCGTGTTCAGGTCGAACAGCGTGGTCGCGGTCGTCGTGTCCAGGTCGTTGTTCGTGTACGCGGCCGCGGTCACGCCGGTCGCCGGCGCCGTCGCCGGCGGGACGGTGAGCGTGGTGTCGGTGGCCGTCGTGCCGGCGGCCGGCGCGCCCGCCGCGTCGTCGATGTTGTGGCGCAGGTTCTGCCCGGTGTCGCTGACGACCCGCAGCCGGTTCGCGGCCGGGTTGAAGTCGACGCCGAAGCGCGTGCCGTCGAGGGCGACGGTCAGCCGGGACACCTTGGTGGCGCGGACGCTCGACGTGCTCAGCGTGTAGACGCCGCCCTGGTTGCCGACGCCGTAGAGCTTGCCGTCCTGCACCCGGAAGTCGATCCCGACCAGCCGCGTGTCGCCCGAGAGCCCCTTGACCGCACCGATCCGGCGGGTGTCGCCGGGCCGGTCGGCCCGGAACGAGACGAGGTCGCCGCCCTTGGTGAGTCCGACGACGCGAGGTGCGTCCTGCCCGACGCTGTTGACCAGAACGGCGTCGGCCGGTCCACCGCCCGACAACGACGCGGCCGCGAACGCCCCGCCACCGACGGCGACGGCACCCGCGGCCGCGAGCACGCCGGCCATCCACTTCTTGCGCATCTGATCCTCCACTCAGGTCAGTCCGCCCCTCGTGGGCGGTACACACCTGATTCGGAGACGGGCGCGTGGCGGTTGGGTGCCGATATCCGACAGGGCGGCCCCGCCCCCCCCCAGGGAGGGGGGGGGGGGCGACAAGGGGGAGCCGCAGCGGGGCCCCGTGAGGGTGTCGCGGGCGGGGGGA
>NZ_JBFAIU010000470.1:0-4661 GCF_040654855.1 Asanoa sp. NPDC050611 | reverse complement strand
TCGAAGACGATCTTGGCGCCGGCGGCGCGGGCCCAGCCGTCCAGGAGCGACCGCACGTCGGCCTCGGCCATGCCGGGCACGGTGCGCAGGTCGCATCCATCGCGGCATGGCTGTGCGGGTGGAGACGACGGCGATCGCGGTGGCGACGATGCGCGCCCTGGAGGCCGATGTGCCGCCGGGCCGGCGCCTCCTGGACGACCCGGTCTCGGCTCACCTGCTGACGGGCGTGCCGGCCTGGATCGCCCGCCACCGCCGGGCCCGGCTGGCGCTGGGCCGGCTGGCGGAGACGGCGATGCCCGGCGTACGCGGCACCGCGATCTGCCGTACGCGGGTCATCGACGACTGGTGCCGCGCGGCCCTGTCCGCGGGCGCGTCCCAGGTGGTCGTGCTCGGCGCGGGCCTGGACAGCCGCCCGTACCGGATCCCGGACTTCCGCGCGGTCCCGGTCTGGGAGCTCGACCTGCCGGGCGCGCAGTCCCTCAAGCGCGCGGCGCTGTCCCGCCTGCCCGATCCGCCGCCGACGAACATCCGCTACCTGACCGCGGACGTCACCCGTGACCCGCTGCCGACGATCCTGTCGGCCGCGGGCTTCGACGCGACAGTCCGGACGCTGGTGGTCTTCGAAGCGGTCGCCCAGTACCTCCCGGCGTCGGGCGTCCTGCCGACCTTCACGTGGGCGGGCTCGCTGCCGAGCGGCAGCCGGCTGGTCTTCACCTACCTGCCGGACCGGATCTGGCGCGAGCGCCCGCGGGCGTCGCGCCGGTACGGTTGGCGCAGCGCCTACGACCCGGCGGAACTGCCGGCGTTGCTCGCCGACCACGGCCTGACCCTGCGGGAGGACGTCGGCGCGGAGGCATACCCGGCCCGCTACCCGGAACTGCGCGGCCGCCGCCTGACCCTGCGCGAGATCGAGCGGGTCGTCCTGGCCGAGGTCGCCTAGCCGGCCGTGAAGGCGGTCATCAGGCGGCGGATTGCCGTGGTCAGGTCCGCGCGGTTCGCCGGGGTGCCCGGTGGTGGGGCCGTGAGGGCGCCGGCGCCGACCATGCGGTCGAAGAGCAGGCCGTCCACGCAGGCTACGAAGTGGTCGCCGGCCTGGGACGGGTTGGCCACCCCGGCCGCTTCCATCAGGGCTCGGGCCTGGTTTCGGGACGTGCGACCGTACTCCAGGATCGTGCGTAGCTCCGGGTGGTGCGTCGCCTCGAGCAGGCACGCGTAGCGGGCCAGCGTCCGCTCGCGGCCCGTGGTGAGCCACGTGTCGAGGACCGCGGCCACCGACTCCGCGAAATCCGCCGGCGGCGGGTCCAGTGACTGCGCGGCGATGTCCGCGTTGTCCAGGTCGGCGAGGCGGCGGACCAGGCCCTCGATCAGGGCCTTACGGGTGCGGAAGTACGCCGACGTCGTGCCCAGCGGTAGGCCGGCCCGGCCGTCGACTGCCCGGTGGGTCAGGCCGCGCATGCCCTGCTCGGCCACGATCGCGATCGCGGCGTCGGTGATGTCGGTGAAGCGGGTCAACGGCGGCTCCTGTTCTTCTACACCTGTAGTATCGTCTTCTACAGGTGTAGAAGACGATAGGAGGGGTCATGGCGACGGCGGTCGTGGTCGGAGCGGGGATCGGTGGGCTCAGCGCGGCGATCGGCCTGCGCCGGCGCGGCTGGGACGTGACCGTGCTGGAGCGCGCGCCGCGGATCACCGCGGTCGGTGCGGGCATCACCCTGCTGGCCAACGGCGTGCGGGCGCTCGACGCGCTCGGCGTCGGCGCGGCCGTGCGGGCCGAGGGGCAGGTCGAGGCCTCCGGTGGGCTGCGCACACCGAACGGTCGCTGGCTGACCAGGATCGACGCCGACGCCATGAACCGCGTGCTCGGCACTTCCGCGATCGGCATCCACCGGGCGACGTTGCACCGGGTGCTGCACGACTCGCTCCCGGCGGGCACGGTGGTCACCGGGACCGAGGTCGGCGACGTCGCCCCGGAGGGCCGCGTCGACGGGCGCGTGGTCGACCTCGTGGTCGCCGCCGACGGCATCAACAGCGCCGTCCGCCGCCGGTTGTGGCCCGATGTCCCGCCGCCCGCCTACGCCGGTGCGACCGCCTGGCGCGGGGTGACCGACGAGCCGTGGCGCGGGCCGCTGGTGGTGGCGATCACCTGGGGGCCGGGCGCCGAGTTCGGCATGGTGCCGCTCGGTGACGGCCGGGTCTACTGGTTCGGCTCGGTCACCTCGCCGCCGAAAGCGTGGCACGACGACGAGCTGGCGGCCGTACGCGCGCGGTTCGGCGGCTGGCACGACCCGATCCCGGCGCTGATGAGCGCGACCACCGCCGCGCTGCGCGACGACCTCTACCACCTGGCCACCCCGGTGCCGTCCTATGTGCACGGCCGGGTGGCGCTGCTCGGCGACGCGGCGCACGCGATGACGCCCAACCTGGGCCAGGGTGCCAACCAGGCGATCGAGGACGCGGTCGTGCTCGCGAGTTGCTGCGACCCCGCCGGCGACCTGGCCGCGGGGCTGGCCGCCTACGACGCCCAGCGGCGGCCGAGGTCGCAACGGGTGGCGCGCGCCGCGTACCAGATGGCCCGGATCGGTCAGGGTCTGCACAACCCGGTGGCGGTCGCGCTGCGCAACGCGGTGATCCGGCTCACTCCGGACAACGCCGGCCTCCGGCAGATGGCCGGCTTCGCGCGATGGAACCCGCCCACGATCTAGCTAACCTTGTCGGATGACCGACAGTCCCGTGGAGCGGCTGCGGGCCGAGCGGCGCGACACGGTCGCCCAGATCGAGACCCTGAGCCAGGTGGTCGAGGGGATCGTGACCGCCCAGACCGGCACCGCGACCGACGACGAGCACGACCCCGAGGGGCAGACCATCGCGTACGAACGCGCCCAGGCGGGTGCCCTGCTCCAGCGCGCCCGCGACCGGCTCGCGGCGATCGACACCGCGCTGCGCCGCGTCGAGGACGACAGCTACGGCCGCTGCGAACGGTGCGGCGGGCCGATCCACCCGGACCGCCTGGCCGCGCTGCCGGCCGCCCGGACCTGCATCGACTGCGCCGCGGCGCGCTAGACCCCTACGCCTCGCGGGCCGTCGGCAGCTGCGCGAGCACCTGCGTCTCGCTGCTCGTGTTGGGCGGGGTTTCGACGCCGAGCTGGCGGAGCTGACCCTGCATGAACGCGATCAGCTGCGCCCTGTACTCGCGGTCGAACTGCTGCAGCGACTCGATCTCCTGCTGCAACGCCTCGCGCTGCGGCTGCAGGCTGCCGACGGCCTCCTCGTAGCGCCGCTGCGCGTCCTGGTCGAGCGCGTCCGCCGAGTCCTGCGCTTCCTGCGTGATCTGCTCGGCGTTGGCCTGCGCGTCCGTGACCAGCCGCTCGGAGGTCTCGTTGGCGTCCGCGACGACCTGCTCGGCGGTGTTCTGCGCCTCGGTCAGCAGGCGCTCACCCTCGCGTCGCACGTCGTCGGCGTGCGCGGCGGCCTCGCGGGCCGACTGCTCGGCCGAGGCACGCGCGTCGGCGAGGACCTTGTCGGCCTGCCGGCGCATCTCGTCGGAGTAGCCCTGCGCCTCCCGCGCGACCTGGTCGGCGGCGCGGCGCGCCTCGGCGACCAGCTGCTCCGCCTGCCGCTGCGCAGCCGCGACGTGCTCGTCGGCGGTGCGCTGCGCCAGCGTGAGCACGGCTAGCGCCTGATGGGAGTTGGGGTCGCCGTATGCTTCCACAGGCTCAGTCATATGATGCCCATTGTCCGGAGTCGTCCCACCGAACAGCCCCTTCACGCGGCCTTTTACCCGGTTGTCGGTCACCGGTCGACCTCCGTCCTCGCGCGGCCCGGTCGGCCGGACGCTATCAGGCCGGACGGTCATTGTTCGAGGGGGAAGCCGACAGGTTCAACCCCTGGCCGGGTACGTTTGCCCTGAATGTCCACGATGAGCGGAACTTCCATAGAGGATTCGTTCCGCCAGATCACCGGCCAACCGGTCGATGTCCGGAAGCAGACCAGACTGGACGGCGGCGCGTTCGGCGGCGAGCTGTGCGCGCCCGGCCGCGACGATCCGGTCGGCCTCGGCACGGGCGGACGTGACCGCTTCGGCGCGGATCTCCATCGCCTCGGCGTGGGCCTCCGCACGGATCCGCTCGGCCTCGACCCGCGCCGCGGCCAGCCGCTGCCGGCGGTCGTCGCGCACCCGCTCGGCCTCGGCGCGCGCCGCCTCCGCCCGGGCGAGCCCGCCGTCGATCGCGTCCGCGCGCGCCGCGAAGAGCCGCTCCATCCGGGGGAACACGATTCTCATGAGGACGAACGCCAGCAGCGCGAACGCGACGAGGCCGACGAGGACCTCAGGCCACTGCGGAACGATCGGACGGGTGTCGGCGTCGCTGGCGAGCATCAGCTGCCTCCTGACCGGGACATCGACTATATCGAATGCCGATCACGGTGTCACCGGGATCAGCTCGCCGGCGGCCCAGAGCGGCAGCTGGTCGGCGTGGTGCGGGTCACCCGCCCGTCCGCTCGCGCCGAACGGCACGATCCACCGGCTCGCGGCGCGGTCGCGGAGATCCCAGACATACCGGGCCCCGGGCCGCCGGCAACCCGGACCACGACGACTGCATCCGGATCATCCACACCGCTCTGGACCGGGGCATCAACTTCGTCGACACCGCGAACATGTACTC
>NZ_JBFAIU010000469.1:0-4667 GCF_040654855.1 Asanoa sp. NPDC050611 | reverse complement strand
ACCAGCGCGCGCGGGCGGCTCGCGTGGGAACCCGAGCGCAGCTCGCGCATCCAGCGCATGCACTCCGGCGCGTCACCGCGCAGCGCGGCGAGCAGGGCCAGCAGGCCCACCAGGTTGCCCGCCGCGGCGCGCTGGCCGCACGACCGGGCCACCGCGAGGCCCTCCCGCGCGCTGGCGGCGGCCGCCTCGTAGGAGCCCATCCAGTACTCGACGAACGTGCGCAGCTCCAGCGCCCGCGGCAGGAGCGCTATCGCGCCGCTGGATCGTGCGAGCGACGCGGCCCGCTCCAGCGTGCGGTGCGCGGCCGCGTCGTCGCCGAGCAGCAGGCCGGCCGTGGCCGCCGAGGTCAGCACCTCGGGGTCCGAGGTGGACAGTTCGAGCACCGAGCGCAGCGCCGGGCGGGCGCGTTCGTGGTCGCCCCGCATCACCGCGGCCAGGCCGGCGACCTGCGCCGAGCGCACCGGGTCGAGGGCGCCCGCGCGCCGCAGCAGCGCGGCCCGGCGCAGCACCTCGCGGTAGCGGCCGTGGTTGCCGTCCAGGCACACCGCCTCGCCGGCCAGCACGAGCGCCCGCCACGCCTGGTCAGGACAGCTCCCGGCCAGCTCGTCGGCCGCGGCCAGCAGCAGTTCGAGCGCCTCGCCGGCCGTGCCCCCGCGCAGCGCGATCTCGCCGGCCAGCAGCGCGCCCGCCGGGCCGGCGCGGGCCAGCAGCCGACCGGCCCGGGCCGGCTCGCCGGCGAGCCAGGCCAACCGCGCCGCGGCCGCCCGACGCGCCGCGGCTGGGCCCTGTGCGGGCGTCAGTTCGGCCGCGCGTTCCAGGGCCACGGAGCCGACCCGGCAGTCGACGACGGACCCGGCCGCGCGCTCGATGTCGTCGGCCAGGGACGCGTCGGGCGGCGGGGTCGCGGCGGCCAGATGGAGCAGCCGGCGCAGCCGGTCCCTCTCGCCGGTGAGCAGCCGAGCCAGCGTCCGATGGGCGCGCTGCCGGTCGGCGAGCGTGGCCTGGGAGCGGACCACCTCGGGCACCGCCGGGTGGGCGAACGCGGTGCCGCGCAGCAGGCCGGCACGCTCGGCCGCGGCGAGCGCGCCGCCGCCCAGCCGCGCCAGCACCGCCGGGTCGAGCCCGTCCTCGAGCGCCGCCAGCAGCAGGGCCCGCCGGGTGGCGGCGGGCAGGGCACGGAGGCGGTCGCGGTACGCGCGGCCCAGCGCCCCGTCGGCGGGCAACCCGGCCGGAGGTGGCTCGACGCCGCGCCGCTGCGCCGGAGTCAGCGCGCCGGCGAGGTCGTGCAGCGCCGCCGGGTTGCCGCCGGCCAGCCCGACCAGCACCTCCGCCACCGGGCTGGCGACGCCGTGGTCGGCCAGCACGCCGGCCGCCGCGGTCGTGTCGAGCGGGGCGAGCCGCCGCGTCGCGCCGTCGACCGGCGGCAGGTGCGTGCCGGCGAAGATGACGGCGATCCGGTGCTCCCAGGCCCGCCGGGCGACGAATGCGAGCACCTCCAGCGACGGCGGGTCGACCCGCTCGGCGTCGTCCACCACGCAGAGCACCGGCCGGCGGCGGCTGCGCGAGACGAGCGCGTCGAGCACCGTCGTGCACAACCGGAGCCGCTGCTCAGCAGTGCGGGCGCGGCGGGCGGGCACCGGCACGGGGAGCCGGTGCAACGCGCCGTAGGGCAGGTCGACCTCGCCCGGCAGCCCGGGCGCGTGCAGGCAGACGAAGCCGTGCGCCTGCCGGACGGCGTGGGCGAGCAGCGCGCTGCGACCGGAGCCCGGGTCGCCCTCGATCAGCAGAGCGCCGCCCAGGCCGGCCGCCGCCCGGCGGAGCAACTGGCCGATCGTCGCAAGCTCGACGGCTCGCCCGTGCAGCACCGCCGAAATATGCACTGCCGGTGCAACAAGCATGTATCCAGTGTCACCTATCCGAAAGCCGCTCGCAACAAAGACGCCCGTCTATCGACGGGCGCCTTCGTCCGGGCTGGGGCTCAGCTGCTCGGGCACGTGTTGCGGTACTCGTCGATCGCGCTGCCGCTCGGTCCGGGGCAGAGGAACTGCTCGTAGCGGGTGTCGTTGTCGACGAACCGCTTGAGCCACGCGACCATCTGCCGGCCGGTCGGCGTGTTGGTGGTCTGCGGGAAGAAGTGGCTGGCGTTGTTGAGCTCCAGGTACGCCTTCTCCGCCGACGCGGGGATGCTGTTGTAGAACGGGATCGAGTGCGACGACACCGGCGCGACCGTGTCGCTCTCGCCGCCGATGATCAGCGTCGGCACGCGCAGCTCGCTCCAGGTCTTGTCGGTGTTCCACGGCGCGAGCGGGATCGCGGCCTGCAGCGACGGCCGGTCCGAGGCGGCCTCGAGGCTGCCACCGCCACCCATCGAGTGCCCGGCCACGGCGAGGCGGGTGCTGTCCACCCGGCCGCGCACGGAACTGCTGTTGGTCAGGTAGTCCAGCGCGGCGAGCAGCTGCTGGCCCCGGCTGGCGGGCTGGTCGAGGCGGCTGTTGGTCTCGATGCCGATCACCACGAACCCGTGCGAGGCGATCCGCGGGCCGAGCCAGTCGATGCTCGACCAGGCGGCGGTGAAGCCCGGCGAGATCGCGATCGCGCCGAACGTACCGTCGGCGGTGGTGGTCGGGTAGTAGATGACGCCGCCGCCGAAGCCGCTGACCAGCGAGGAGACGCTGGTCTGGGAGACCGCGTACGGGCCGCGGGTGGCGTCGAGGATCGCCGTGGTCGGGGCTGGGCCGCGCTCGTACGGGTTCTCGGCCGCCAGCGCGTTGGGCACGCCCGCGACACCGACGCTGAGCACGGCGGCCGCCACCACGGCGGCGAGACGGATGGGTGTTCTCACGTGGGGGCTCCTGGTCCGTCGGGGGACATCGACGGAGACCAGTGTTTGACGCGCCCCCTCAGCCGCGCATCGGCGAAATCACCGGTGTCAGAGCGTCAGGCGCAGAATGCGGTCGTCGCCCGGGGCCGGGTTGCCGCGGCCGTCGTGGTTGGAGGTCAGCACCCACATCGAGCCGTCCGGGGCGGCCGCGACGTGCCGGAGTCGGCCGTGCTCGCCGCGCAGCAGCGCCTGGGCGCCGCTGCCGTCGGTGTTGATCGTGTAGAGCCGCTCGCCGCGCAGGCAGGCCATCCACACCCTGCCGTCGGGGCCGACCGCGATGCCGCTCGGTGACGCGTCCGCGGTGCGCCAGGTGGCGATCGGGTTGGTGAACGCGGGGTTGTCGGAGTCGCCCTCCGCCTCGGGCCAGCCGTAGTTGTGGCCGGGCTCGATCCGGTTCAGCTCGTCGTACGTGTTCTGCCCGAACTCGGACGCGAACATCGCGCCGCCGGAGTCCCAGGCGAGCCCCTGCACGTTGCGGTGGCCGTAGGTGTAGACCGGGCTCGCGCCGAACGGGTTCCCCGGCGCCGGGGCGCCCTCCGGTGTGAGCCGCAGGATCTTGCCGCCGAGGGCCGCGCGGTCCTGGGCCGCGTCGCGGTTGCCCGCGTCGCCGGTGCCGACGTAGAGCATGCCGTCGGGTCCGAACGCGATCCGGCCGCCGTCGTGGTTGCCGGCCTTCGGGATGCCGCTGAACACGACCGTGCGCGCGTCGGGCTGATCGGGCCGGAACCGCGCGATCCGGTTGTCGTCGGCCGCGGTGTAGTAGACGTAGACCCAGTCGCCGGCCGGTGCGACCGCGATGCCGAGCAGGCCGCCCTCCCCCGCGGGCTCCGCCTCGTCGACGACGGTCACCTGGCGGGCGGTGTTGCCCTGCACCGACAGGATGCGCGCGGTGTCGCGCTCGGTGACCAGGGCCGTGCCGTCGGGCCGGAACGCGAGCCCCCACGGTGCCCGCAGGTCGGTGACCACATCGGACACGCTCGCCGGCTGCGCGTCGGGCGCGCTCGGGACCGAGGGATCGCTGAACCAGCCCCGCCAGGCCGCCACGCCACCCAGCGCGGCGGCGAGCAGCACGACGACGGTGACCACGGTCAGCGCGATCCGAGCCCGGCTCACCGTTCGAGAATAACGCCGCGCCGACGGGGCACCTGGACAGCGAGGAAGGGAGACCGCTCATGCTGTGCATCCGCTCGCAGGACTCGGTCCTGTCCATCGCCTCCAAGGGCTCCGTGCTCTCGATCGGCTCGATCGGCTCCGTCGGCAGCCTGGGCTCGATCGGCTCCGCCTTCTCGGCGTTCTCGGTCGGCTCGTGGGCGAGCGCGTTCTCGCTGCTCTCCGCAGCGTCCGCCGGCTCGATCATGTCCTGGGCCAGCCGGCTCGGCGTCATGCGCGGCGGGCACTGAACCGGCACGGTTTCGCGAACAGGCGTTCGGGGAACATTCCGGCCCACGCCACGACACCTAGCTGAGAGGGTGCCCGACAATGGGTCTGATGTTCCGTAAGCGGAAGAAATTCGGCCCGATCATCCTGAACTTCACGGAGAACGGCTTCAGCTCCTGGAGCATCAAGATCGGTCGCTGGTCGTGGAACTCCCGGGCGCGCGCGCACCGCGTCGACCTCCCGGGACCGCTGTCCTGGAAGCAGGACAAGAGCTGACCTCCCCCCTCGCGGCGCCCTCCGGTCCACCGGAAGGGCGCCGCGAGTGCGTCTGCCCTGAGTAGATTGTCCGATATGACCCGGGCGGCCTGGCTCCGTGTGGTGTCCGCGGTCGTCCTGCTGGTCGCGCTCT
>NZ_JBFAIU010000468.1:0-4668 GCF_040654855.1 Asanoa sp. NPDC050611 | reverse complement strand
GGGACACCTCCGACCGGCCCGCCGGGACGGTCCAGCGGCGGCAGCGTCTGCGCCGGGCGCTGACCGGCTGGGCCTTCTCCGCGCCCTTCACCGTGCTCTTCCTGGTGTTCATGGCCGTCCCGGTCGTGGTCTCGCTGGTGATGAGCTTCACCGACCTGCGGTCGACGGACCTGCGCAACCCGTTCGCGGTCAACTTCGTCGGCCTCGACAACTACACGCGGCTCTTCGGCGACGACCTGTTCCTGAAGTCATCGGTCAACACGCTGATCTTCGTGGTGTTCGGCGTGCCGCTGACCATCGTGCTGGCCCTGGCCGCCGCGACCGCGCTCAACTCCGGCCTGATCCGGTTCCGGGCGCTGTTCCGGGTCGGCTTCTACCTGCCGGTGGTGACCAGCATCGTGGCCGTCGCCGTGGTCTGGCGGTTCCTGCTCGACCCCGAGGTCGGCCTGGTCAACAACCTGCTCCGGGTCGTCGGCGTCGACGGGCCGAGCTGGCTGTTCGACACGAAGCTGGCGCTGCCGTCGCTGATCGTGATGGCGGCCTGGCGCAACTTCGGCTTCCTCATGGTGATCTTCCTGGCCGGCCTGCAGGCCATCCCGGGCGACCTCTACGAGGCGGCCACGCTCGACGGCGCCAACCGGTGGCAGCAGTTCCGCAGCGTCACGCTGCCCATGCTGCGCCCGACGCTGCTGTTCGGCGGCGTGGTCACGGGCATCGGCTACCTCCAGTTCTTCGAGGAGCCGTTCGTGATGACGCAGGGCGGCCCGCTCTCGTCGACCCTGTCCGTGTCGTACCACATCTACAACCAGTTCGGGTTCGGCAACTACGGCTACGCGGCCGCGGCCAGCTACGTGCTCTTCGTGGCGATCGTGGCGCTGTCGGTCATCCAGTTCCGCTTCCTGGGAGAACGGAAATGACCACACTGGACACTCGGGCACGCCCGCGCGACCGCGTCGCCAAGGCGGTGCTCTACGCGATCCTGGCCGTCGGACTGCTGGTGGTCGTCGGCCCGTTCGTCTGGATGGCGCTCTCGTCGCTCAAGCCCGAGGGCGAGATCCGTTCCGTGCCGCCGACCTGGCTGCCGGAGACCTGGACGCTGGACAACTTCCGCGACCTGTTCTCCCGGCTCGACTTCCCGCTGTTCTTCTTCAACTCGGCCCTGGTCGCCGTCGTGGTGACGGCGGGCAACCTGCTGTTCTGCTCGCTGGTCGGGTACGCGCTGGCCAAGCTGCGCTACCCCGGCAAGCGGGTGCTGTTCGTGGCCGTGCTCGGCATGCTGATGGTGCCCGGCATGGTGACCTTCGTCCCGCAGTTCGTGCTGGTCAGCAACATGGGCCTGACCAACTCGTACGCGGGGCTGATCCTGCCGTTCCTCGTCGGCCCGTTCGGCGTGTTCCTCATGCGCCAGTTCCTCCAGTCGATCCCCGACGACCTGATCGAGGCCGCCCGGGTCGACGGCGCCGGCGAGTTCCGGATCTTCTGGCGGGTCGTGCTGCCGCTGTGCCGGCCGGCGCTGGCCACGCTCGGGATCCTCACGTTCCTCGCGTCCTGGAACAACTTCCTCTGGCCCCTCGTGGTCGCCAGCACGGAGGACAAGTACACGCTGCCGGTCGCCCTGGCGCTCTACAGCATCGGGCAGAACCGCACCGACTTCGGCCTGCTGCTGGCCGGGGCCGTCGTGGTCGTGCTGCCGGTGCTGATCGTGTTCCTGCTCCTCCAGCGGCATTTCATGCGCGGCATCGCGACCACCGGACTCAAGTAAGGAGACTCATGCGACGCATCCTCGCCCCTGTCGTCGCGCTCGCCCTGGTGCTGGTGAGCGGCTCCGCAGCCGTAGCCGCACCGGGCAGCGCCGACCGCACGCTGACCGCCTACGCCAAGGACACCTGGCGGTCGATGGTCGCGATGACCGACGCCCGGACCGGCCTGGTCGCCGACAACATCTCCGGTGACCTGAAGACCCGCTCGACCTACACCTCGCCGACGAACATCGGTGGCTACATGTGGTCGGCGGTGGTCGCCCGCGAGCTGGGCTTCATCTCGCGCAAGGAGGCCCGGGACCGGATCGGCAAGACGCTGGACACCCTGGGCCGGCTCGACCACCACGAGCAGTCCGGCATGTTCTACAACTGGTACGACCCGCGGGACGGCTCGGTCGTGCGCGTCTGGCCGGACGACGGCAGCACCGTCTACCCGTTCCTGTCCAGCGTGGACAACGGCTGGCTGGCCGCTTCCCTGCGGGTGGTCAAGGGCGCGGTGCCCGAGCTGCGCGGCAAGGCCGACGCGATCCTGTCGAAGATGAACTTCGGGTTCTACTACAACCCGGCCGCCACCACCCCGTTCGGCGCCAGCGGTCTCATCGCCGGCGGCTTCTGGGACGAGGCGCCGCCCGGCTGCTCGCTCCAGCGCGACGGCGTCTGGTTCACCTGCAACCACTACGACATCACGGTGACCGAGCCGCGGATCGCGACGTACCTCGGCATCGGCGCGGGGCAGATCCCGGCCGAGGCGTACTACAACACGATGCGCACCCTGCCGGCGACCTGTGACTGGAGCTGGCACGAGATGCAGCCGGTCGGCTTCGACACCAGCTACGAGGGCGTGCCGGTGTACGAGGGCGCGTACGAGTACCGCGGTATCCGGTTCGTGCCGAGCTGGGGCGGCGACATGTTCGAGGCGCTCATGCCGGACCTGTTCGTGCCCGAGGAGCGCTGGGCGCCGAACAGCTGGGGCCGCAACCACCGGGCGACCGTGGCCGGCCAGATCGAGCACGGCCTCAACGACGCCGGCTACGGCTACTGGGGCTTCTCCCCCGCCAGCAACCCGAGCGGCGGCTACGCGGTCTGGGGCGTCGACGCGATGGGCATGGACACCGACGGCTATCCGTCCGATGTGGAGAAGTCGAAGTATGACGCCGGCTTCGGCGACTGCCGCCCGGCGGGTCCCGCACCAGACTACGGTGACGGCGTGGTGACACCGCACGCGGCGTTCCTCGCGCTGCCGTACGCCAAGGGCCCGGTCGTGGACAACATGGCGCGCCTGAAGGCCAACTTCGACGCGTACGGGCCCGGCGGCTTCTACGACGCCGTCGCGGTCGGCAGCGGCACCGTGGCCAAGCGGTACCTCTCGCTCGACCAGGCAATGATCATGGGCGCGCTCGGCAACGAGCTCGCCAACGACCTCATCAGGAAGTCATTCGTGGACAAGCGCTTCGAGCAGCGGATCCGTCCGCTGATCGGACAGGAGACGTTCAACATCCCGGCCGACCAGGACCTGCCCCAGCTGCGCGGAGCGGGCGCATGACGGTCGGCGACATCGCCACGGAGGCGCGGGCACAGTGGGTCGCGATGATGGGCAGCGGCGGTGCGCAGGACCGCGCACCCGGCGAGCCCGACGCGGCCGACCTGCCCGCGCCGACGGGGCTCGTCGCGGCCCCCGGCCGCGGCCAGGTCACCCTCCGCTGGGATCCGGTCGAGGGGGCCATCGGGTACGCCGTGCACCGCGCCACCAGCGCCACGGGACCGTTCACCGTCGTGGACCACGGCGGGGGCGACGTCCTCGCCGTGCCGCACGGTCCGTACACCGACACCACCATCGAACCGGAACGCGAGTACTGGTACGCGGTCGCGCCGCTGGCGACCGTGACCGCGATGGGTCCACTGTGCACGCCGGTGCGCGGCGCGGCGCTCGGGCCGGCGGAGGCGGTGGCGCCGCTCCTGCTGGAGGTCGACGCCGCCGGCGACGCCGGTCCGCTGCACCGGCCGTGGCGGTTCATGGTGGGCTCGGAGCACCTGTCCCACCTGCTGTCGACCGACCGCACCGGCGGCCGGGAGATCGGGCCGGAGCTGCGCACGGCGCTGGCCCGGGTGCACGACGAGCTCGGCGTGGAGACCGTGCGGGCGCACGGCATCCTCTGTGACGACCTCGGCGTCTACCGCGAGGTCGACGGCGCGCCGGTGTACGACTGGTCGGGCGTGGACCGCGTCTACGACACCGTGCTGGAGCTGGGCATGCGGCCGATCGTCGAGCTCGGCTTCATGCCCCGCGACCTGGCCAGCGACCCGTCGCGCACGGTGTTCACGTACCGCGGCATCATCTCGCCGCCGAAGGACTGGGACCGCTGGGGCGATCTGGTCCGCGCCCTGGTGGCCCACCTGGTCGAGCGTTACGGTCTGGCCGAGGTGCGCGACCGGTGGGCGTTCGAGGTGTGGAACGAGGCGAACCTGTCGGTGTTCTGGTCGGGCACCCCGGCCGAGTACTGGCGGCTCTACGAGGTGTCCGCCCGCGCGGTCAAGGACGTCGACCCGGGCCTGCGGGTCGGCGGCCCGGCCACCGCGGCGGTCGGCTGGATCGACCGGCAGCTCGCCGTCGACGCCCCGGTCGACTTCCTCTCGACCCACATCTACGGCAGCCCGCCGCTGGACCTGCGGGGCATCGACGGCGCCCGGGAGCTGCCCCTGTGGTGGACCGAGTGGGGCGTCACGGCGACCCACGGCAACGAGATCAACGACACCGTCTTCGCCGCCACGTTCCTGCTGCGCGGGATGCGCTCGGCGGCCGGGCGGATCGAGTCGCTCGCGCCGTGGGTGGCCTCGGACCACTTCGAAGAACTGGGCCGGCCGCCGCGCTTCCTGCACGGCGGGTTCGGCCTGCTCACGGTCGGCAACC
>NZ_JBFAIU010000467.1:0-4688 GCF_040654855.1 Asanoa sp. NPDC050611 | reverse complement strand
TGGTTGTCGAGCGTCTCCTGGACCAGCGCGGGGACGAGCCCGCCCATCCGGTCGGCTTCGAGCTCACTCGACGCGGGGCCCGCTCTTTCCGGAGACGCCGAGGTCCAGGATCACCGGCATCTCCGGGGCGTCCAGGGCCTCCCGCGCGTGGGCGAGCGCCTGTCGTTCGATGCGCTGCCGCACCTCGACCACGCGGGCGTCCTGGGTGAGGTTGACCCGGACGCCGAGCTTCGGCTCGGTCGCCTCGCCGTACACCCTGACCTTGGCGTTCTGCACCCCGCGGTAGCCCTGGATCTCGTTGGTCAGCGCGTCGCGCAGCGCGCCGGAGCCCAGCGTCGTGCGGGCGGTGCCGTCGATCGAGATGTCGCCGGTCTTGCGCGCGGGGCGCAGGATCGCGAAGAACCAGATCAGCGACAGCACGCCGATGACCGTCAGCGCCGCGGCGGCGATCGGCCAGAACCACGTGCTGTGCCCGCCGATCCAGCTCACGGCCGGGTTCTGCAGCAGCGTGCGCGAGGCGAATCCGCTGGCGTACACGCTGAGGTTGGCCGCGATGATCGCACCGCCGATGGCGGCGAAGATCGCGCCGAGGACGATCAGGATGGTCCGGGTGATCCGGTCCGCGTGTCCGCGCAACATCAGCGCTCCCTGGCCGTCGCGAGCTTGATGGTGATCCGGGGCGGCCGGCGCAGGTGCAGGTCGTCGACCGCCCGGTGGGTCGCGTCCGCGACCGTCTGCGTGGTGATGCCCTCGGCCGCCTCGGCCCGCCGCCGGGCGTCCACCGTGACCTTGTTGCCGTGCAGCGCCACCTTGGCCTGGCTGATCCCGTCGATGTCGCCGACGGCCTGCTGGACCGTGCGCACCAGGCTGCGCCGGTCGATGGCGGCGTCGACGCCCTTCTCGGCGGCGTGCACCCGCAGGCGCTCCGGCTTGCGCGGGATGAACTGCAGGGCGAGCAGCAACAGCCCACCGAGCGCGCACAGCCCACCGATGATCCGGACGCTGGTGGACTCCCAGGTGTGCGTGGCCATCCAGTCGTAGATGCCGTGCCAGTTGACGATCACCGGGCCGGCCCCGGCCCGCTCGGCGATCAACTCGACCACGACGAGCACCGCCAGGAAGACGAACCCCAGCGCGATCGGCAGCGCGATGATCCGGTTGAGCTGTTTCATCCTCAGGCTCCGTCGACGACGAGGTCGGTCACGGAAATCCGGGTACGCGCGACGGTCAGCCCCGTCAGCGCCTTGATCCGGTCCTCGACCGTGTTCCGGATCCACTCGGTCACCTCACCGAGCGGCTCCGCCCACCGCACGCTGATCGACATGTCGACGTAGGCCACCGACGCGTCGATCCAGGCACTCACCTTCGGCCGGGCGGTCAGGTCCGAGGAACGGATTCCGAGGTGCCCGGCGCCCGGCATCGTGCTGCCGAACATCCGCGGGGCGGCCGAACCGGCCCGTGGGTGCTCGACCACCGCCTGCGCCGCGAGCTTGGCCACCACCTGCGGCGCGATGACGATGTCGCCGAGGTAGTCGGGGTCCGGCGGCTCGGGCGGCGGCGCCGGTGCGGACTCGGCGATGTGCCGTTCCGCGCGCGGCGTCGTCGTCGGCTGCGCGGTGCCGACCGGGCGGCCCTGCCCCGGCGTCAGGCGCTCGTGCGTCACTGCTGACTCCGCTGCGACCGGCGCAGCGGCGCGAACGTGGCGCCGAAGTCGACCTGACCGGCGACGACCTTGCTGATGCCGTACCCGACGATCGCGAACGCGCCGACGATCGCCATGTCACCGAAGTTGCCGAACGCCACGGCGAAGCCGAGCGCGATGCCGACCGCCGTACCGAAAATCGTCCTGACCATAGTCATTTGTTCTCACACCCCCGTGAGCGGATCCGAGATGTCCGCGACCACGATGTCCACCCGGCGCGACCCGGCCAGCGGCGTGGCCGCCCGCCAGACCTGTTGGGCGAGTTGCCCGACCGTCGACCCGAAGCGCAGGCGCACCTGGGTGGTCACCACGTCACCTTCGATCCGGATCCCGGTGATCCGGCGCCGGGGCAGGTAGGTGGCGGCCCACGTCGGCGCGCCTTCGACCAGCGCGTCGACGGCCGGGCAGTCCTCGACGACGGCGGCGAGCTTGACGACGTCGACACCGTCGACGATGGCATCCGCCTCCGTCATGGGCTCCGCGGTCATGACACCCGCGACTCGCCGCTACTGCTGCTGCTTGAACTGGTCGGCGTGAAGCTGCCGCTGCCGCTGCTGGCCTCGGCGTCCTCGGGCAGGTGAACGTCGTTGATGTTGACGTTGACCTCGACGACGTCGAGCCCGGTCATGCGCTCGATCGACGACTTCACGTTGCGTTGGATGCCCTTGCCGAGCTCGTTGGCGGAGACGCCGTACTCGACCACGATGTCCAGGTCGACGGCGGCCTCGTTCTCGCCGACCTCGACGCCGACACCCTGGGAGACACTCGCCCCGGTGCTGCCGGGGATCCTTTCCTTTATGGCACCGACGGTCCGCGCGGCCCCGGTACCCATGGCGAACACACCGGAGACCTCGCGCGCGGCCATCCCGGCGATCTTCTGAACCACACCGTCGGCGACGGTGATCCGGCCACCGTCGTGCCCACCGCCACGCAGGTGCTGCTGCGTGTCGGAGCGCTGGTCGGTCCTGCTAGCGGTCTGCGTCATCACTACGTCCCGTTCGTGAGGATTGACGACAGGTTGTGCAATGACACCTGACTTACCGTAATCATTGCTGCTAAACCACCACGAGAGGGTTTAGTCCGGCCCGGCGTGGGTCGGGCATGGTGGGGTGACGTTCGGGGAACATGGCCGCATGGCCAGGTACGCGCTGAACAAGGACGCGGTGCGCAAGGCGCGCCAGTTGATCGACGCGAAGCAGTACGTGCTCAACAGCGACTGGGGGGTCGCGCAGCCGCGGGCCGACGACGAGAACAGCTATCTCGAGCGGCATACCTGGGCCGAGCTGGCCGAGTGGCATCTCGGGCTGACCGAGGGTGCGGCCGACGAGACCAAGGCGCGGTACGCCTTCGTCTACGGCGACCTGCGGCGGCTGCACCGGACCGGGCTCATCGCCGTCGTCTACCGGGCCTCGTCCTGGCGGCACAAGGAGATCGAGATCGCCGCGCACGACCTGCTGCAGTACCTCGACAAGGTCACCGGCTGATGGAGCGGGACCTGCGGCGCCTCGCCGCCGCCCACGGCGTGGTCACCGGCTACGACGCGGCCGACGGCCGACGGACCCAGGTCGACCGGGACATCGTCGTACGCGTGCTCGCGCTGCTCGACGTCGACGCGTCCAGCCCGGCGGCGATCCGGGCCGCGCTGGACGACGCCGCCCGGGCGGCCGACCGGCTGCCGCCGACGATCGTGCTCCGCGAGGGCGACAGCCGCGCCCTGTCCGGCACCGTGACCCTCGAGGACGGCACCACCCGCGAGGTCACCGACCTGGCCGGGCTGCCCCTCGGCTGGCACCGCCTGGCCGTCGGCGGCGACACCGCGACCGTCGTCGTCGCACCCCGCAAGCTCCCACCACCACCCGCCGCGTGGGGCTGGATGGTGCAGCTCTACGCCCAGCGCTCCCGCGACTCGTGGGGCATGGGCGACCTCGGCGACCTGCGCGAGTTCGCCGGCTGGGCGGCGGGCACCGGGGCCGGCCTGGTGCTGCTCAACCCGCTCCACGCGGTCGGGCCGAACCACCCCGTGCAGGCCTCGCCCTACTCCCCCTCCTCCCGACGGTTCGCCAACCCGCTCTACATCCGGGTCGGCGACACGACCGAGTACCAGCGGGCCGACGCCGCGCTGCGGGCCAAGGTCGACGCCCTGCGCCCCGACGACACCGACCTCATCGACTACGACGCCGTCTGGCAGGCCAAGCGCACGGCCCTGGAGCTGCTCTTCCCGTCGGCGACGCCCGAACCGGCCGGCGAGGACCTGCGCGAGTTCGCCACCTACTGCGCCCTGGCCGAGGAGCACGGCACCGACTGGCGCCGCTGGCCGGCCGGGCTGACCGCCGAACCGGACCGCGTCGGCTTCTACGCCTGGCTCCAGCGCCTCTGCGACCAGCAGCTCGCCGCCGCCGCGACGGCCGCGGCGGACATGCCCGTCGGCATCGTCCACGACCTGGCCGTGGGCGTCGACCCGGGCGGCGCCGACGGCTGGCAGCTCGGCGACGTCCTCGCCCAGGGCGTCCGGGTCGGCGCACCGCCGGACGCCTTCAACCAGCTCGGGCAGGACTGGGGCCTCGCCGCCTGGCGCCCGGACCGGCTGGCCGCCACCGGCTACGCCGCGTAC
The DNA here is from genome assembly GCF_040654855.1 of Asanoa sp. NPDC050611. Lineage (NCBI taxonomy): Bacteria > Bacillati > Actinomycetota > Actinomycetes > Micromonosporales > Micromonosporaceae > Asanoa > Asanoa sp. NPDC050611. Next base: position 375 of record NZ_JBFAIU010000467.1, on the reverse strand, counting down.
CGCGACATGCTCCGCGCCCTGCTCCGGCACGGCGGTGGCATCCGGGTCGATCACGTCGCCGGCCTGTCGCGGCTGTGGTGGATCCCGCCGGGCGCCGGCGCCGCCGAGGGCACCTACGTCCGTTACGACGCCGACGCGATGTTCGGCATCCTGGCCCTGGAGGCCCACCGGGCCGGCGCGGTCGTGATCGGCGAGGACCTCGGCACGGTGCAACCGTCGGTGACCAGAGCCCTGCGCGGCCGCAACATGCTCGGCTCGACCGTGCTGTGGTTCACGCGTGCCGGTGACGACTTCGTCGATCGGTGCCAGGGTAGAACGTGCTCTTGCCTGGCGGCCCTTGCCCGTGGGTGTGCTCAAGGTTCTTCTTCGAATTGA
>NZ_JBFAIU010000466.1:0-4696 GCF_040654855.1 Asanoa sp. NPDC050611 | reverse complement strand
GCCCGGCCGCCTGCGCCGCGCCCCGCTCGTCGCCGGCCGCCCGCAGGTACGGCAGCGCGCGCAGGAACAGCCCCTCGGCGCGCTCGGGCTGGCCCGAGACGAAGGACAGCACGCCGGCGCCGAGCAGGGCCCGGCCGGTGGCCGGATCGCCGAGCAGGTCGCCGTGGTCGAGGATGCGGGCGACGACCCGGCTCGCCTCGTCGATGTGACCGCGCCGCCACCAGAAGGACCAGGTGGCCCAGAGCAGCCGCAGCGCCTGGGTGGGCTCGTCGTGGGTGAGGAACCAGTCCAGCGCGGCGTTGACGTTCTCCCGTTCCAGCTCCAGCCGGCGCAGCCAGACGGTCGCCTGTGCCCGGTTGAGGTGGGGCTGGGCGGCCTGGGCCACGCGCAGGTAGTGCGCGGCATGCGCCGCGTGGGCGGTGTGCCACTGGTCGCCGCCGCGCATGCGTTCGAGCGCGTACTCCCGGATCGTCTCGAGCATCGCGAACCGCTCGTGCCCGTCCGATGCGGTCACCGGCCGGACCAGCGTGGAATCGATCAGCCCTTCGAGCAGGTCGAGCAGGTCGCCGTCCGGCGCGGCCACGGCCTCGGCGGCGGCGAGGTCCCAGCCGCCGGCGAAGACGCCGAGGCGCTCGAACACCGCCTGCTCCTCGGCCCGCAGCAGGCGGTAGCTCCAGGCGATGGTGTCGCGCAGCGTGCGTTGCCGGTCGGGCAGGTCACGGGCGCCGCCGGTGAGCAGGCCGAGCTGGTCGCCGAGGTGGGTCACGAGCGTCGCCGGCGGCAGCAGCCGGACCTTCGCGGCGGCCAGCACGATGGCCAGCGGCAGGCCGTGCAGGCGCCGGGTGATCTCGGCGACCGCCGCCAGGTCGTCGGGGCCGAGCGCGAAGCCGGGCACCTTCGCGCGGGCCACCTCGACGAACAGCCGTACGGCCGGCGAGTCGGCGTCGGCGCCCCGCGGCGGGGGCAGCGGCCGCACCTCGAAGACCCGCTCCTCGGCCAGGCGCAGCGGCGCCCGGCTGGTGACCAGCGCGGTCACCCCGGGTGCGGCCCGCTGGAGCTGGCCGATCACCGGTGCGGCCGCGGCGAGCTGCTCGAAGTTGTCGACGACGAGCAGCATCCGCTTGGTGCGCAGCCAGGACGCGACGTCGGTGCTGGCCGGCACCGCGCCGGAGGTACGCACGCCCAGGCCGCGGGCCAGCGCCTCGCCGACCAGGTCGGGCGAGGTGACGGTGGACAGGTCCACGAACCGCACGCCGTCGGGGAACCCCGGGCCGCAGTGGTCGGCGGCGGCCAGCGCCAGGCGGGTCTTGCCGACGCCGCCGGGGCCGGTCAGGGTGACCAGCGGGTCGGTGTCCAGCATCGCCACCAGCGCGGCGAGGTCGTCCTCGCGGCCGATCAGCGGGGTGCGCACGGCCGGCGGTAGGCCCGCGACCGGGGCGGCCCGGCTCGGCTCGGCGGGCCCGTCGAAGCGCTCCGAGAGCAGCACGGCCAGGTCCTGCTCGACCAGGTCGCGGAGCTGGGCGGCGGTGGTGAAGAGGCGGTATGAGAGGCCCGCGTCGCGCCTGATGTCGCTGAGCATGGTGGCCAGACGCTCGTCGCGGGCCGGCGCGGGCTCCTTGACGTAGACCAGCCGGGGCAGGTGCTCCGAGAGGCGGAACTCGTCGTCGAGCGCCTCGCCCCAGCTGTCGCCGTACACCCCGATGAAGATCTGGCTCTGGTCGAGGTAGGCCCGGTGGACGTCACGGGACGGGTGCACGCGGGCGCCGTCCTCGACCATGACGGGCAGCAGCCGCAGGCGGCGGACGGCGTCCTGGACGGCTCGGCGTTCCGGTGCCAGCTCGCTGGCCGAGCTGACGAACACCCGGACGCGCTGGTCCGGAGTGAGGATCACCGGATGTTCGCCGGGATTGACCGCCACCGAACCACCCCATCCTGAACTCTTTTCTCAGGATATATGCGGTTTATTCGATCATGACCTGCACCGGACCGACCCGCAGCGTGCCGTCGTCCAGCGGGCGGCACCGGATCCCGCCGTGGCCGCGCAGCTCCCGCCAGGCGCCGGGCCCGATCGTGGTGTCCAGCCAGGCGCACGGGTTCGCCCGGCGGCGCACGTCCAGGCGGACCGGGCCGCTGCCCGAGTCCAGGCTCAGCACCCGGCCGACCAGGTCGTCCACGGCGATCCCGGCCACCAGGACGTTGCGCCGCACCTCCGCCAGCCCGACGCCGGGCCGCAGCCACTCCCGGGCGATCACGGTGATCGCGGCGTCCCGGTGGGCCGGATGGTTGAAGTAGCGGTCGCCGACGATGCCGAGCCCGGCCCTGATCGTGATCTCCTCGACCAGCTCACCGGGCGGCGCCGGCGCGGGACCGGCGGCGGGCCGGCCTTCGAACCGGTGTACGGGTGAGGCCAGCAGCTCGATGATCTCCGGCACCTTCCCGAGTTTGGCATGGCCCGGTTCCGACGTGGGTACAAAAGGCGTCGTGGACGCCTTGCGCTTACCGTTCGAGCGGACCGCCAACGCGGCGGCGGCCCGCCGGGCGGTCCGGGCGGCCCTCGAGCGCTGGAAGCTGGCGCACCTGGCCGACGACGCGCTGCTGGTGACGACCGAGCTCGTGCAGAACGCGGTCGCGCACACCGGGGCCGGTGGGGTGCTCGTGGTGCGCCGGTGCCTCGACGGGCTGCGGATCGAGGTCGCCGACGGCAGCGGGGAGCAGCCCACGGTACGAACGCCCGATCCGTCGCAGGCCGGCGGGCGGGGCCTGTCCATCGTCGCCGCGGTCGCCCGCGCCTGGGGCACGCTGACCCGCACGGGCCAGGCCGGCAAGGTGGTCTGGGCCGAGCTGGCCTAGCCCTTTTCCGGGACCCACAGGCAGAACGGGTGCCCGACCGGGTCGATCATGACCCGGACGTCGTCCTGCGGCTGGAACGCGGCGACCTTGGCGCCCTGCTTCTCGGCCCAGGCGACGGCCGCGGCCAGGTCGCGCACCTCGACGTCGAGGTGGACCTGCATCTGCTGGTCGCCGGCGCCGGCCGGCCACACGGGCGGCGCGTGCTCGGTCTCGAGCTGGAACGAGAGCCCGATGCCGCCGCCGGGCGCCTTGAGCGTGACCCAGGTCGGCTCGTCGGAGTTGCGCTGCCAGCCGAGCAGCCGCTCGTAGAAGTCGGCGAGTTGGCGGGGGTCGGGCGCGCCGAGCACCATCCCGTTGGGGCGCAGGAACGGACGGTCCATCCCGGGACCCTAACCCCGCCCCACGCGGGCCGCATCCCAGGCGGCGCGGGTCAGCGCGTACTCGACGTCGCCGTGTTCGGAACCCTCGATGACCTCCGGCCAGTCGCCGGTGAACCGCCGCACGAAGCTCAGGCCGACCTTCTCGAGCACCCGCCGCGACCTCTTGTTGACGGTCATCGTGTCGGCGACGACCCGCTGCACCCCGAGCTCCCGGAATCCCTTGTCGACCAGCGCCGACGACCCTTCGGTGGCGTAACCGAGCCCCCACGCGTCGCGGCGCAGGCGGTAGCCGAGGTCGACGACGTCGGGCCGCGCGGGATCGACCGGCCGCAACGCGAACCACCCCACGAACCGCCCGGTCGAGCGCTCCTCGGCGGCCCAACAGGCTCTGCCGAAGGCCGGGTGCGCCCGCGTCATCGCCGGCAGCGTCCGGCTCACGATGGCGGCGCGACTCGCCGGCCGGCCACCGTTGATGAACCGCATGACCTCGGGGTCGTCGTGGAGCGCGAACAGCTCCTCGACGTCGTCGCCGGTGATGTCCCGCAGCCGGAGGCGGGCGGTTTCGAGGAAGACCACCACGCGATCCTGCGTGGCGGCGGGCGCCGGGCGCGACAGGTTTTCTGCGGCGCCCGCCGGATCCCCTTAGGGTGAGCTGATCCATTCAGCGACCTCAATGAGGAGGATCCGGTGAGATCGAGGCTTGTCGCCGTCGCCGCCAGCACCCTGGCCGCCGTGCTGCTCGCGCCGCCCGCCGTCGCCACCGCGGCGGAACCCACCCCGATCAGCGCTGACCGCCTGGCCACCATGGCACCCGCGCGGCTGATCTCCCCGCAGCCGAGCCCGGAGGAGGTCGGGCGGGCGCTGGCTCGGGTCGCCCGCGACAGCGACGGCCGGGTGCGCCTCGGCGTCGCCGGCCGCAGCAACGAGGGGCGGCCGCTGCGCGTCGCGACCGTCGGCCACGGACCGACCCGCCTGCTGTTCGTCACCCAGCAGCACGGCGACGAGCCGCTCGGCACCCCCGCCGCCGTCCGCGCGCTCTGGGCGCTCGGTGTGCCCGACACCGCCTGGCACCGCTGGCTGCGTGGGCGGATCACGCTCGACGTGGTGGTGCAGGCCAACCCGGACGGCGCGGTCCGGGACCAGCGCTACAACCACGACCCCAGCGCGTCCGGTGACTGGACGGAGCCGGGGGTCGGATACGACATCAACAGGTTCCACAACCCGCTGACCCCGATCGCGGACAACCCGGTGCCGGAGTCCCGGGCGATCCTGCGCTGGTGGCACGCGCACCGGCCGCGGATCGTCGTCGACTACCACATGCAGGGCCGCTACCTGCAGCCCGACGGCCGGGAGACGACCGCCTCGATGCTGTGGCCGACCACCCGGACTGGGCCTCGACCGACCTCTCGTCGTTGGCGAAGCTCACCTGTGGTGGTTCTGCCGTGCCCAACCGCATCCTGAGCGCC
>NZ_JBFAIU010000465.1:0-4701 GCF_040654855.1 Asanoa sp. NPDC050611 | reverse complement strand
GCCGCAGCAACGCGTTCGGTCCGCGCGGTGTGTCGAGGGCACGGCTGTAGCGCACCGCCACCCGCTCGGCGGCGGTGAACACCACGCCGCGGCGCGCGTCGTCGGCCTTCTGCCGGGCCCGGTCGTGCATCTTCTCGAACACCCGCGGCACGCCGAGGATGAACGTCGGCCGGTGCCTGCGCAGTTGCTCCAGCGCGTCGGCGATGTCGGGGCTGTGCACCATCGTCACCCGCGCCTGCACCACGGCCACCTGGATCAGGCGGGCGAACACGTGCGCGAGGGGCAGGAACAGCACCGTCGACGCCCCGGGCCGCACCAGCTGCGGCAGCACCGCGAGCGAGCCGGCGGCGTCGCAGTAGATGTTGCGGTGCGTCAGCGTGCAGCCCTTCGGACGACCGGTCGTGCCGCTCGTGTAGACGATCGTGGCCACGTCCGCGTCGGCCACCCGTTCCCGGCGCGCCTCGAGCTGTGCGTCGTCGACGGTGCGGCCCTGCCCGGCCAGCGCGATCAGCCCGCCCGCATCGATCTGCCAGGTCCGGCGCAGCGTCGGCAGGCCGTCCTGGAGGCCGGTGACCGTCGCGGCGTGGTCGTCGGTCTCCACGACGCATCCCACCGCTTCGGAGTCGGCGAGGATCCACTCGATCTGCTCAGGGCTGGAGGTGTCGTAGATCGGCACGGTCACCGCGCCGATCGCCCACAACGCGTAGTCCACGAGCGTCCACTCGTACCTGGTGCGGCTGATCAGACCGACCCGGTCACCGTGCTCGACACCCGCGGCGATGAACCCGCGGGCGACGTCATGCACGTCATCGCGGAAGGCGGCGCAGCTCACGATCGATGCCCCGGTCCGCGAGGCGGGAGGCGCCGGCCAGGAACGGGGATCCGGATCGGGGCGCACGAACTGTGGCGTCTCCGGGTGGTGCCGGGCGTTGTCCCACACGGTTTCCGCGAGTCCGCGCATTCGCACGCCGGTGACCACGGGATCGACCGTCACGTACTGCACGCCGCACACTCCACTGTCGACCCGGATCCATCCGACCTCGATGATGCCGCCGATCCGCCCGGGACGAGACCAAATGCCCGAAAGCGACCCTTTACAGCGGATCTGTTGTAGGTTGTGGGAGCTGCCAAGTCCGTCTGGAGGCGACGACATGCTCGATCTCGAGCCGTCATTCCGCTGACAGCCGTGAATCCTCTCCGCGGGGTGCGCCGGCTGGCCGACCGGACTCCTGCCTCCCGCGAGCGGTTCATCGACCTGCTGCGGGCGATCGCGATCGTCGCCGTGGTGCTCGGCCACTGGCTGGTCACCGTCGTGGAATACCAGAACGGCGAGCTGACCGGCCGTTCGGCCCTGCCCGACCTGCGCTGGGCGCACCCGATCACGTGGGTGGTGCAGGTCATGCCGATCTTCTTCCTCGTCGGCGGCTACGCCAACGCGGCCTCCCTGAGCTCGCACTACCGCAAGGGGTGGCGTGCGGGGGACTGGCTGGTCCACCGCGCGGCCCGGCTGGTGCGGCCCTGCACCGCCCTCATCATCACCCTCGCCGCTCTCGCCGGGTTCGCCCGGCTGTGGGAACCGCCGGGGCTGGACCCCGTGCGCGTGCGGCTGGCGGTGTGGACCGCCTCCATCCCGTTGTGGTTCCTGTCGGTCTACCTCATCGTCGTCGCGCTCGCCCCGCTGATGTGGGCCCTGCACCGCCGCTACGGCATCGCGGTGCCGGCGGTCCTGCTCGTGCTGGTCATGGCCGGCGACCTGGCCCGGCTGTACGGCGACGACAGGTTGGGCAACGGGAGCTTCCTGTTCGGCTGGCTCGGGGTCCACCAGATCGGCTTCTTCTGGCGCGACGGCCGCCTGCCCACGCGCCCGCGTACCCTCCTGGCGCTCTTACTCGGCGGCCTGGCCGTGCTGCTGGTCCTCGTCGTGCCCGGCCCCTACCCGGTCAGCATGATCAACGTGCCCGGGGAGCGCCTGCACAACATGTCACCACCCAGCCTGGCCCTCATCGCGCTGTTCACCGTGCAGCTCGCCGTAGCTCTGCTCGTCCGCGGGCCTGCCGAGCGCTGGCTGCGCCGCACCGGACCCTGGATGGCCGTCATCGCGGTCAACGCGGTCGCCCTCACGGTCTTTCTGTGGCACATGACGGCCGCCATCCTGTCCGCGGTGATCCTGCACGAGGCCGGTGTGCTGCCCACCCCCGCTGCCGGCAGCGGAGAATGGTGGGCCTGGCGCATACCGTGGCTGGCCATGCTCACCGTCGTCCTCGCCATCCTGGTCGCCATCTTCGGACCCATCGAGTTCGCCGCCGGTCGTAGGGCCAAACGACGCGCCCGATGGATGCCCGGTCCGCTGGCCGCCGTGCTGGCCCTCCCCGCGCCGCGCCTGGTGCTGGCCCTCGTGGGGTTCGGCGGGGTCGCCTTCGGCCTGCTCGACAACAACCTGCTGCCACGTGAGGAGCCCGCCCCGCTCGGCATCCCGACGATGGCACTGGCCGGCTACTTCGGCGGCGCGATCCTGCTCCGCGTCCTGAGCGCCGCACCCGTCGCCGTGCCGGGCACCGAGCCGGCGGGCGCGGTCAACGTGCGGTGACGGCCGCGTCGTGGGTGTGGTAGTCGCCGGGGAACGTGACCGGCCGGCCAACCTCCGCGGTGAACTCCGTGCCCCGATGGCGCGCCGTGACCGGATCGCCTTCGCGCACGGCGTAGGTGACCAGCTCGGGCTCGATCGTCACCTCGAGCACCGAGCCCTCGATGCGCAGCGGAAACCGGATGCGCCGCGCCCTGGTGGGCAGCGTCGGGGCGAACTCCCGGGTCCGCCAGCGATACCCGCCGAAGCCGTACACGACCGCCATCCACGTGCCCGCGGCCGAGGCGAGGTGCAGCCCGTCGCGTACGTTGCCCGCCGTGTCCGCCAGGTCCAGCGCCAGCGCGTCGACGAGGTACTCCTCCGCGGTCCGGTACTTGCCGGCGTCCGCGGCCGCGATCGCCTGGACGCACTCCGACAGCGACGAGTCGCCCGTGGTCAGCGGGTCGTAGTACGCGAAGACCCGGCGGCGCTCCTCGGCGGTGAACCGCTCCGGGAGCAGCACCGTCGCGAGCACGACGTCGGCCTGCTTGATCACCTGGTGCCGGTAGATGACCAGCGGGTGGTGACTGAGCAGCAGCGGGTACTTCTCGGCGGGCGTGCTGGCGAAGTCCCACGGCTTCCGGTCGATGAACCCGTCGTCCTGCAGGTGTACGCCCGCGCGGGCGTCGTACGGAACGTGCATCCTCTCCGCCGCCCGACGCCACACGTCCGGCTCCTGCGGCGCCAGGCCGGTCCTGGCCACCAACCGGTCGTACGCGTCCCGGTCGTGCGAGCGCAGAGCCGCCACGGCGTCCGCGGCCGTCCGCAGGTTCTCGGCCGCCATCAGGTTCGTGAAGAGGTTGTTGTCCACCACGGTGGAGTACTCGTCCGGGCCGGTGACCCCGTGGATCACGAACTCCCCGTCGAGCCGCTCCGAGAAGAACCCGAGGCTGACCCACATCCGTGCGGTCTCCACCAGCAACTCGGTCCCGTGCCGGTGCAGCAGGTCGACATCGCCGGTGAGCCGCACGTACTGGTCGAGCGCGTAGGCGATGTCGGCGTTGATGTGGTACTGCGCCGTGCCCGCGGCGTAGTACGGCGAGGCTTCCTCCCCGTTGATCGTGCGCCACGGGAACAGCGCCCCCGCACACGACACCTGTCGTGCCCGCTCCCGCGCCGCCGGCAGCGCGTCGACGCGGTGCATCAACAGGCTGCGGGCCGCCGACGGGTTGGTGTGGACGAGAAACGGCAGCAGGTACGTCTCGGTGTCCCAGAAGTAGTGCCCCTCGTAGCCCGTCCCGGTCTGCCCCTTCGAGGGGACACCGTGGCCCTCGCTGCGTGCGGTCCCCTGCAACAGTGCGAACAGGCCGAACCGCAGCGCCTGTTGCGCCGTTCGCGAGCCCGTCCATTCCACGTCGCTGCCGGCCCAGAACGCCGCCAGCTCCCTCCTGTGCTCCTGCAGGGCCGCCGGATACCCGGCGTCGATCGCGCGGTAGAGGGTGGCGTCGGTCCGGTCCGCCAATGCGTCGCTGTCCACGGAGCCGTAGTGGTACGCGAGCCACTTCGTCAGCGTCACGGTCTGGCCGGGCACCGCCCGCACCGCGAACACCACGTAGGCGCGATCACGGTCGACGCGCGTACGCATGTGCGTCAGCGTCGCCGGGTCGAACGAGTGGTCCATCGCGGCCGCGACCGCCAGCCCGCTGCCGGCGGTGCGGTACATCCGGGTCACGCGTACGCCGTCGACCCGCTCCCCGTCGGCCCGCATCGCGTCCTCGGCCAGCGACCGGGTCCGGCGCGGGTCCGCGTCGGGGTCCGTGACCACCGCCGGGCGGGTGACCAGCTCGGAGGACACGATCAGGTCCGTCGGCGCACCCGGCTCCGCCTGGCCCTCCGGCCCGTGCAGGATGGTCAGGTCGTAGCGGACGCACGCCAGGTGCCGATGGGCCAGCGACACGAAGCGGGACGAGTCGATCCTGATCGGCAGGCCGCCCGGCAGCTGGTAGGTGACGCTGCGGCTCACCGTCCCGTCCGCCATGTCCAGGGTCCGCTCGTACGCGCGAACCTCGGTGGTGCCCATGTTCACCGGCTCCTCGTCGACGCGGAGCCGGATGGTGGTGCCGTCCGGGACCGGGACC
>NZ_JBFAIU010000464.1:0-4784 GCF_040654855.1 Asanoa sp. NPDC050611 | reverse complement strand
CCGGTCGCCAGCCCGTCCGCCCAGCTAAGCGCGGTGGACGCGTGCTGGTTCTCCACGACGTCGTGCGCCGACTCGGCCCGGGACGGGTATCCGGACAGCCCGCCCTGCCGGCGCAGGCGGCTGAAGTCCTGCCGCCCGGTCAGCATCTTGTGGACGTACGACTGGTGGCCGACGTCGAAGACGATCGCGTCCTGCGGCGAGTCGAACACGCGGTGGATGGCGATCGTGAGCTCCACGACGCCGAGGTTCGGGCCGAGGTGGCCGCCGGTCCGCGACACCGTCGCCACGAGATGGCTCCGGATCTCCGCTGCCAGCCGGGGAAGCACCGCGGGATCGAGGCTCTTCAGGTCGTCCGGTCTGTGGATCGAGGCCAGCACGGTCATCTACGTTTCCCCCAGAAGGTAGTGGCCAGCCTCAGCGCGGCGACGACCAGTCGGTCCTGATGTGGTCCAGGTGGGCGCGCATGAGGGTCTCGGCCGTGGCGCGGTCGTGGGCCGCGATCGCGTCCAGCAGCGGGCGATGCTCGGCGGCGGACGCGACCAGGTCGCCGCTCTCGGCCAGTGCACGCAGGTTGAACAGGCGCGTCTGGTCGCGGAGCCGGGCCACCTGCTCGGTGAGCCGCCGATTGCCGCAGGTGTCGACCAGCAGCAGGTGGAACCGGCGGTCGGCGTCGAGGTTGCCCGCGAGATCGCCGGCGCCGGCGGTGGACTCGATCCGCTCGACCAGCTCGTACAACGCGCCGAGCCGGTCGGTGAGGTCCCGCTCGGCGGCCAGGCCCGCGGCCGGCACCTCGAGCAGGTACCGCAGCTGGGTGATCTCCGCCAGGTCCGCCTCGGTCAACGCCACCACCCGGTAGCCGCGGTTCGGGACGACCTCCATCAGGCCGTCGTCGGTGAGGGCGAGCATGGCTTCGCGCACCGGGCTGTTCGACACGCCCAGCTCCGCGGCGAGCGAGGCGGCCGAGTAGACGACGCCGGGTTCGAGCTGGCCCGTCACGAGCGCCTGACGGAGCGCGGTCAGCACCTGATCGCGCAGGCTCGTGCGCTGCAGGGACGCGGATGCGGATAGGACCGGCATGGTCGATAAAATATTACCGTTGACCCGCCACCGCAAGGACCGCAGCTCAGGGCCTGACGGCGCGCCGCCCGCCGAGCGTGCTCTCGCGGGTGACGAGCCGGAACGGCGGCTGCACGTCGTACGGCGGCCCCACTGGCTTCCCCTCGATCCGGTCAACGAGCCGCCGCACCGCCAACCGTCCGATATGTTCCTTGTCCGGCGAGATGGTGGTCAGCGTCGGGCTGCTGAACCGCCCCTCCTCGATGTCGTCGATGCCGATCACCGCGACGTCCTCCGGGATCCGCAGCCCCGCCTCCAGCACCGCCCGCATCGCGCCGATCGCGACGAGGTCGTTGTAGGCGAACACGGCGTCCGGCGGCTGCGTGCGTGCCAGCAGGTCGCGCATCGCCAGCAGCCCGTCGCCGCGGCCGAACGCCGTGGTCGGCGCCGCCAGCGCCGGGTCCCAGGGCAGGCCCGCGCCGGCCAGCGCCTCCCGGTAGCCGCGCAGCCGCAGGTGGGCCGACTGCCGGTGGTCGCCGGCCTGCGCGCCGATGAACGCGATCCGCCAGCGGTCCAGCGACACCAGGTGCTGCACCGCGACATGGCTCGCGGCGATGTTGTCGATCGCGATGTGATCATGGGGTACGTCGTAGACGCCCTCGCCGATCAGCACCATCGGCGTGCTCGGCGGGCCGGCCAGCACCTCCTCGCGGGACACCGCCACGGGGCTGAAGATCAGGCCGTCGAAGGTCTGCCGGCGCGAGTTGTCGATCATCATGACCTCGCGCTCGTACGACCCGGCGGTGTCCTCCATCACGAGGGTGTAGCCCAGCCCGGCCGCCTCCCGGATCGCCGCGCCGGCCAGCTCGGCGAAGTACGGGTTGTCCAGCTCCGGGATCGCCAGCGCGATGAGGCCGCTGCGGCCCAGCCGCAGGTGCCGGGCGCTCAGGTTGGGCGCGTAGCCCAGCTCGTCGATCGCCGACTGCACCCGTTGCCGGGTCTCCTCGCCGACCGGCCGGTAGCCGTTGACCACATTGGACACCGTCGACAGCGAGACGCCGGCCCGCGCCGCGATGTCCTTGAGGCTCACGCCCACGTACGCACCTGGTCGACGGCGCCGTACCGGCGGCTCCGTACCGTCATGTGAGATCTCCTCTTGCCTATGAGCGGGCGGTGCGATGGAGATGTAGATATTGATGAACGCCCATTGACTGGCGAGTCCGGCGGGCTCTATAACGTTATACAGCTGGCTGTCGATGTCTACAAGATGGCCGCCAGGTGCTCGTCGGCCGACCACTTCTGGCCGATCTACGCAGAGATGGAGCTGGTATGAACCCGTCCCGTCGTACCACCGTCCTCGCGGTCCTGGCCCTGGCCGCAGGCCTGCTCGCGGTGCCCGCCGCCGCGCAGGCCGCACCGGCCAAGCCACCGCCGCTGACCACGCCGTGGACCGCGCAGGCGCTCAACGGCACGCCGCTGCCGGAGTACCCGCGGCCGCAGATGACCCGGCCCGACTGGCAGAACCTCAACGGCGAGTGGCAGTTGCGCCAGTCGGCGACCGACGACGCGCCGCAGTTCAACACGAACCTGCCGGAGCGGGTCAACGTGCCCTTCCCGGTGGAGTCGGCGCTGTCCGGCGTGATGCGGGCTCCGGGCGACAACCGGAACTATCTCTTCTACCGGCGTACGTTCACCGTGCCGGCCGGCTGGTCGGGGCGGCGGGTGCAGCTGCACTTCGGCGCCGTCGACTACCAGACGACGGTCTGGGTCAACGGCCAGCAGGTCGGCTCGCACACGGGTGGCTATGACGCCTTCACGTTCGACGTGACGCCGGCCTTGAACGGCGGCACGAACGAGCTCGTCGTCAAGGTCTGGGATCCGAGCGACACGCGGCAGAACGGGAGCCTGCCGCCGATCGGCAAGCAGACCAAGACGCCGAACGGGATCTTCTACACGCCCAGCTCGGGCATCTGGCAGACCGTGTGGCTGGAGCCGACGCCGGTGTCGTCGATCAGCTCGGTGGACCTGTATCCCAACCTTTCCAACAACACGCTACGGGTACGGGTCTTCACTCGCGGCTCCGTCGCCGGTTTCTCGGTGTTGGCGGAGGCGCTCAACGGGTCCACTGTGGTGGGCTCGACGGTCGGCGGTTTCACCGAGTTCGCGGTGCCGGTGCCCTCCGCGCGACGCTGGTCGCCCGACGACCCGTTCCTCTACAACCTGCGGGTGGTCCTGCGTAACTCGTCGGGTGCGGTCGTCGACCAGACCATGCACTACTTCGGCATGCGGGAGATCACGACGGGCCTGGTCAACGGGGTGCGACGGCCGCTGCTCAACGGCCAGTTCGTCTTCCAGACCGGCACGCTGGACCAGGGCTACTGGCCCGACGGCGTCTACACCGCGCCGACCGACGCGGCCCTCGCCTTCGACCTGCAGAAGCACAAGGACCTGGGCTTCAACATGGTGCGCAAGCACATCAAGGTGGAGCCGCAACGCTGGTTCTACCACGCGGACCGGCTGGGCGTGCTCGTCTGGCAGGACGTGCCGTCGCTGACCGCGCAGAACATCGACGCGAACGCCGCACAGCAGGCCCAGTTCGAGGCCGAGGCGCGGGAGATCGTCAACGAGCACCGGTCGTCGCCGGCGGTCGTCGCGTACACGGTCTACAACGAGGGCTGGGGCGAGCGCTCACTGGCCGACACCCAGCGGGTCGGTGCGGCGGTCAAGGCCCAGGACCCGGCGCGGCTCGTCAACGTCCACAGTGGCTACAACTGCTGCCAGTCGCTCGGCAACCCCGGCAACGGCGACATCGACGACTGGCACATGTATCTCGGCCCGGACTCGCCGCTGGCCTCGTCGCGGATCGCGGTGCTCGGTGAGTTCGGTGGTCTCGGCCTGCACACCCCGGGCCACGAGTGGAGCCCGAGCGGCAGCTTCTTCGCCTACGAGTGGCAGGCGAACGCGACGGCGCTGACGGACCGGTACGTCGGGCTCGTTGCCGGCGTGCAGAACCTGATGCTCGGGCGAGGGCTGTCGGCGGCGATCTATACGGAGATCACCGACCTGGAGGGCGAGCTGAACGGGTTCGTGACCTACGACCGTCAGGTCGTGAAGATGGACCAGAACCGGGTGCGCGCGGCCAACCAGGCGCTGATCGCGGCGTCCCGGTCGTTGCCGGCGCTGGCCCCGACCACGCTGCCGGTCAACCAGCGGCGGTCGCTCCAGGTGACGACGCCGGGCTACACGAACCGCTACCTGCGGCACCAGAACAGCCTGGCGTACACCGAGGTGGTCACGGCCTCGTCGCCGGCGTTGCTGAAGAACGACGCGACGTACACGATCCGCCCGGGCCTGGCCGACGCGTCCTGCTACTCCTTCGAGTCGGTCAACTTCCCGGGCCAGTTCCTGCGGCACGCCAACTCGCGGGTCCAGAACTCGCCGAACGACGGCTCGGCCCTGCTGCGGGCCGACGCGACCTGGTGCGCCCGAACGGCCCTGACGGGCGCGGGCGTGTCCCTGGAGTCCTGGAACTTCCGCGGCTCGTACCTGCGGCACCACAACTCGGAGGTGTGGCTGTCGAACGGCGCGGGCGGCGCGGCCTACAACTCGCCGACGTCGTGGACGGCCGACAGCAGCGGCGCGGCGGGCGGTGCGGCCCCGCCACCGCCGGCGAAGGCGGCCGACCCGATGTTCGTCCTCGTGCACCTGGCGACCGAGGCCGGTGACCA
>NZ_JBFAIU010000463.1:0-4791 GCF_040654855.1 Asanoa sp. NPDC050611 | reverse complement strand
GGTCGCCCACTCCATCGAGTTGCCGTGCCCCCAGGGGTCGTCGGCCAGCACCACGGGACCGGCCTTGTAGGAGCGCCGTGTCGCACCCACGCGGCTGGCCGCCGCGGCCGCGGCCGCCCGCGCGGCGGCCGCTCCGCCGCCTGCCGGCCGCGCGGCAGCACCGCCGTTGGCACGATCGTCGCGCTCGGACCCCGAGCCCGCCAGCACCGCCGGACCGGAATCGTCCCCCGGCCGCGCGGCCAGCACCGCCGGACCGGAATCATCCGCCGGCCCCGCCGGACCCGAGAAGTCGTCTTCGAACTCGCCGGCGGCCGCGCGGGCCAGGCGGCGCTCCATCCGCTCGACCCGCTGCATCAGGCCGCCCTCGTCGCCCGCCGGGAGCAGCATGCGCGCGGTGATCAGCTCGAGCAGGAGCCGCGGCGCCGTCGTGCCGCGCATCTCGATCAGGCCGTTGTGCACGATGTCGGCCGAGCGGGACAGCGTCGCCGGGCCGAGTCGCTGTGCCTGGGCGGTCATCCGCTCCAGCTGGTCGGCCGGGCCGTCGATCAGGCCCTTGGCCGCCGCCTCGGGCACCTGCTGCATGACGATCAGGTCGCGCAGCCGCTCCAGCAGGTCCGACGCGAAGCGGCGCGGATCGTGGCCGGCCTCGGCGACCCGGTCGATCGTCGCGTAGGCGGCGGCGCCGTCGCCCGCGGCCAGCGCGTCGCACATCTCGTCGATCAGCGCGGCGTCGGTCACCCCGAGCAGAGCCACCGCCCGCGCGTAGCTGACGCCCTCCGGGCCCGCGCCCGCGATCAGCTGGTCGAGCACTGAGAGCGTGTCACGTCCACTGCCACCGCCGGCCCGGACCACCAGCGGGAAGACCGCCGGCTCGATCTTCACGTTCTCGGCCTCGGCGAGCTGCTCGAGATAGGGCCGCAGGACGCCCGGCGGCATCAGCCGGAAGGGGTAATGGTGCGTACGCGACTTGATCGTGCCCAGGACCTTCTCGGGCTCGGTCGTCGCGAAGATGAACTTGACGTAGTCGGGCGGCTCTTCGACCAGCTTGAGCAGCGCGTTGAAGCCCTGCGTCGAGACCATGTGCGCCTCGTCGATCACGTAGATCTTGAAGCGGCTGGACGCGGGTGCGAAGAAGGCCCGCTCGCGTAGCTCGCGGGCGTCGTCGACGCCACCGTGGCTGGCCGCGTCGATCTCGATGACGTCGATCGAGCCGGGGCCGTCGGGCGCGAGCGCCCGGCAGGACTCACAGACCCCACACGGCTCAGGAGTCGGCCCGCGCTCGCAGTTGAGCGACCGGGCCAGGATGCGTGCGCTGGAGGTCTTGCCGCAGCCCCGTGGGCCGGAGAACAGGTAGGCATGGTGAAGCCGACCGCTGCGCAAGGCCTGCGACAGCGGCTCGGTCACGTGCTCCTGGCCGATCACCTCGGCGAATGTCCGAGGCCGGTATTTGCGGTAGAGCGCGAGCGCCACGGGTCCCTCCCAACGGCGTCTAGCCTCTCACGCCGCACCGACAGGTTGCCGGCACCGTAACGGTGATCCGGGCGCCACCAATCGACTGGCAACGCCCGGCCATCGGAAGAGGTAGCCGGCGCAGTTGGGGGGTGAGGGGTCCTGCGCCGACTTCGCACACAGTGGCACACGCACGACAGCGAGAGGACGCCACTGTTGCGTCGTATTTAGGTCATGGCGCATACTCGCCAGCGCTTGACCTGGGGGAAGTAAGTGACCGACACCTCGCCGCTCGCCGCGCTCGGCCTGCGGCCCATCGAAGAGGCGACCTACCGCGAACTGGTCGCCCGTCCGGCCGCGACCAGCGACGAGCTCGCCGCCGCGCTCGACGCCACCCCGGCGGAGGCCGACGCGGCCCTGACCAGCCTGCACGGCCTGGGTCTGGCCGCACGCTCGGGCGCCCGCTACATCGCCAGCTCCCCGACCTTCGCCCTCGGCCCACTGGTCACCCTGCGCCGCGACCAGCTCCGCCGGGCCGAGCTGGAGCTGGCGAACCTCGCCGCCCGCTACCACGCGACCGCCGCCGACCGCGCCGCCGGCGACCTGGTCGAGGTGGTGACCGGGATCGACGTGATCAGCCGGCGCTTCGAGCAGTTGCAGGCCACCGCCACGGACGAGGTGCAGGCCCTGGTCACCGCCACCACGCTCGCGGTCAGCCGGGCCGACAACAAGGCGGAGACCGAGGGGCTCAGCCGCGGCGTGCGCTACCGCGTGGTCGTCGAGCGAGCCGTGCTGGAGCAGGAGGGCGGCACCGCGGACGCCGCGACGGCGCTGGCCGCCGGCGAAGAGGTGCGGGTCGCCGAGCACGTCCCGATCAAGCTGGTGATCGCGGACCGCTCGGTCGGCGTGCTGCCGATGGCCAACGAGACCAGCCAGCCCACCGCGATCGTGGTGCACCGCAGCGGCCTCCTCGACGCGCTGCAGGCGCTCTTCGACGCGGTGTGGGAGCAGGCCCGCCCGCTCCGCCTGGCCCCGGACGGGGCGCTCGACGAGCACGCCGGCGACGATTCGCTCTTCCCGCTGGACCGCCAGGTGCTCGCGCTGCTGCTGGCCGGCCTGACCGACGCCGCCATCGCCTCACAGCTGGGCATGTCCATGCGTACGGTGCAGCGGCGGGTCTCGCGAATGATGGAGCTGGCCGGCGTGCGCACCCGCATGCAGCTCGGCTGGTATGCCGCACAGTCGGGGTGGGCCTGACCGGGGCCGGAAAAGATAAGGCCCCTCGTGCACCCGTCAGAGCCCGCTTATCCTTGCTGCCTTCCGGCCCTGGGGAGGTTCACAGGTTGTACGCCGCACGAGGGGTACCCCTAGCGTACCCGGAGCGCCCGATCGCCGGGTTCGGGGTGGCCTGGATCGCCCTGAACGGACCTGTATCCTGTGCGACGGAGGATTCGCCTAGAGGCCTAGGGCGCACGCTTGGAAAGCGTGTTGGGTTAACACCCTCACGAGTTCGAATCTCGTATCCTCCGCGCGTTCTCCGCGGCTTTGTGAGTGGGGTCGGTCCATTGCGGGCCGGCCCTACATTTGTATGCCGGCCGATGGGCGGGAGGTTGTCGTGGGTCGACGCGACGAGGTGCTGGCGGCGTTGGCCGACGCGGCGCTCGAGGTGGAGCGGGCACATCCCGTGCGGGTGGCGGTCGACGGGTGCTCGGCGGCGGGCAAGACGACGCTGGGCGACGAGCTCGCCGACGTGCTGCGCGCCCGTACCCCGCGCGAGGTGATCAGGGTCAACATCGACCGCTTCAAGCGGGCGGTCGCCGCGCGGACCAGGTTTCCGCAGCACTCGCCCGAGAGCTACTACTTCGAGTCGTGGGACTACGACGGGATCCGTGACCACCTGCTGGTGCCCCTCGGCCCCGGCGGCAGCCGGCGCTATCGCCACGAGCTGATGGACTTCGCGGCCGTCACCGTGCTCGACGGGCCGCCGCGCACCGCGAGCGCCGACGCCATCCTCGTTGCCGACGGCTGCTTTCTGCAGCGTCCCGAGATCGACGACTACTGGGACCTGCGGATCTTCATCGACATCCCGATGGAGGAGGTGCTGCGCCGCGGCGTCGCCCGCGACCAGGCGTGGATGGAGTCGGCGCAGGAGGCGGAGCGGCGGTACCGCACGAAGTACATCCCCGGCGAGCGCCGCTATCTGGACGAGGTGCGGCCGCACGAACGCGCCCAGCTGGTTGTCGACAACCGTGACTTCACCGCGCCCCGGCTGACCGACCGGCGGGACCCCCAACACCGCGGCACCCCGTAAGACCAGCTCAGCGCGCATCCGCTCGTACACACGTTCTATCCACACGCTGTGGATAAACCTGTGGATAACGGCTACGTTGTGTGCTTGGGAGGTCACATGAAGCCACGGTACGTCCCCCTGGCCATCCTGGCGCTCGCCCTCTTGGCGCTCTTCGCGGGGTATTCGGCGACCCAACGGGCTTCGCCGGCCTATGCCAGCCCGACCGCCCAGGCCGCCGGCCCGACGACCACCAGCCTCGCGTCGACGACGGCCCGGTCCGGCGTCGTCGACTTCTCCGGCGTCAGCGACGTGCGGCTCGGCCAGAGCGACGCCGAGCTGACCCGTGAGGGCGCGATGGCCAGGCCCGCCGACGCGTGCGGCCCGGTGCTCACCGGCGTGCAGGCCGCCCACCCGGTCTTCGCCGACGGTGAGCTGGTGCTGCTGTGGGCCAACCCGCCGCTCACCACGCCCGAGGGTGTCGGGGTCGGCACGTCGTTGGCCGCCGCGAAGGCGGCCTATCCGCAGGCGACGGCGATGGCCGCGCCACCGGGGAGCTATCAGTTCGACGGGCTGATGGTGACCAGCGGCGACCGGGCCTATCTGTTCATGCACGACGGGCAGACCGTGCGGAAGACCGTCGTCGGCTACACCGATGACGTGCAGCGGCTGTTCACCTACGGCGTCGGGAACTGCTGAACGCAACAGGACGGTTTCCGGGAAACGGTGCCGCAGCCCGGATTAAGTTGACGAGAGCCGCCCCGAGAGGAGCGCCATGGCCGAGCAGCCCGCGCCCGCGCAGAACCTGTCCAGCCCGCTCGCCTCCGCCCGCGGCCACCACGTCGCCGTCCGGGTGCCCGACTACGCCGAGGCCAAGCGCTGGTACACGGAGATGCTGGACTTCCGCGTCGTCGCCGAGTGGTCCTGGGCCGGCCTCCAGCTCGCCTACCTGTCACCGCCGGCCGACGACGACTTCCATCTCGAGCTGTTCGGCGGTGGCGGCATCGACCCGGGCACCTACTACACCAACGTGATCGACAGCCTGGAACGGCCCG
>NZ_JBFAIU010000462.1:0-4811 GCF_040654855.1 Asanoa sp. NPDC050611 | reverse complement strand
CCAGGACCGCGACCGCGGTGGCGAAGAAGACGGCGGCCCGAGAGTCAACCAGGACCGCGACCGCGGTGGCGAAGAAGACGGCGGCCCGAGAGTCAGCGAAGACCGCGACCGCGGTGGCGAAGAAGACGGCGGCCCGAGAGTCAACCAGGACTGCGACCAAGGCGGCGAAGAAGACGGCGCCTCGAAAGTCAACCAGGACCGCGACCAAGGCGGCGAAGAAGACGGCGCCTCGAAAGGCCGCGAAAAGCCGTTAGCCGTTCTACTA
The DNA here is from genome assembly GCF_040654855.1 of Asanoa sp. NPDC050611. NCBI lineage: Bacteria > Bacillati > Actinomycetota > Actinomycetes > Micromonosporales > Micromonosporaceae > Asanoa > Asanoa sp. NPDC050611. Next base: position 4,546 of record NZ_JBFAIU010000462.1, on the reverse strand, counting down.
CTCCGCGGCCGGCGCCCGGGCGGCCTGCGTTGCGTCACGGTGGCTGCCTCCACGGTCGCTTTCCCGTCGAAGGTTTCGTCCTCGGGTCTGCCCCGCGCAGGACCTGAGGGGTCGGCGGGCACGCCGGCGCGGACGCCGAAGTAGGCTGCGCCGGCGTGGCAAGTTGCAGCCGGGCGCCTACCTCGGATGGCGGGGAACGCCGGTGAAGGCAGACCGCAGGGCGTTCGGTTCGCTCTCCCAGGCCGATCAGCGCCAGGTCACCACGAAGGCTGCTAGCCGGCGGACGGTTGCGGGTAGCGATCTCCGCCTCGCTCTTACGCCACCCACGCCGCGCCTAGGGCTAGAAACGGTCACGACGCTGAGCCGGCGATCTCGGACCCATCGGCAACGTTGGGTCCGACGTCGCATACCGCGGACCGCGCCCACCCACCGTGGGTCTCCGGGGGTCGCCCCCGGTGTCAGAATGCCGAATGGCTTCCTAGTCCGCGGCCGCGAAGCGGACACGGACTAGCAAGCCATTCGGGTGGGGTCGGCGGGACTCGAACCCGCACTGGAACGGACCTAAACCGTTTGCCTCCTGCCAATTGGGCTACGACCCCCGTGGCCGACCGTGCGGCCTCCGACATTCTGGCGTACGAACGTACGGCTTGCTAGTCGAGCCCGAGGTCGCGCCGCAGTTTGGCGACGTGGCCCGTCGCTTTCACGTTGTACATCGCGCGGTCGATGCGGCCCTTCTCGTCGATCACGAAGGTCGAGCGGATCACGCCCGTGATCGTGCGGCCGTACGACTGCTTCTCGCCCCACGCCCCGTACGCCGTCAGCACCTGCTTGTCCTCGTCGGAGACCAGCGGGAACGTGAGGGCGTCGTGTTCGCGGAACTTGGCCAGTTTGGCCGGCTTGTCGGGGGAGATGCCGACCACCTGGTAACCCGCGGCCTGCAGCGACGCGAGCGAGTCGCGGAAGTCGCAGGCCTGCTTGGTGCAGCCGGGCGTCATGGCCGCCGGGTACGCGTAGAGCACCACCTTCTTGCCGCGCAGGTCGGCCAGGGTGAGCGTGTCGCCGGTGTCCGTGGGCAGGGTGAAGTTCGGTGCCTCGTCGCCGGGGTTCAGGCGTTCCGTCATGCGCCCGACTCTACCGCCGGGCTTCCCGAAGGCTCGTCAGCCGACTCAGCCGGGCGGCGGGCCGCGGGCACCGGCGGGCGGCCGGCGGTCGCCCGCATCCGCAACGCGGACGCCGCGGCCACCCCGGCACCCGCGGCGATCACGACGGCGATCAGCACGCGGCCGAAGGACCACGGGACCGGCACCACCCCGTTGGTGAACGCGGCCGCGTTGCTGGCGCCCGCGAAGATCGCGACGCACACGCCGGCCAGCGCCAGCGCGAAGTCGGCGGCCGGCCGACGGAACAGCGCGTAGACGGCCGCCGCCACCGCCGCGAGGCCGGTCAGCACCGGCCAGATCTGGCCCGCGAACAACCCGTTGACCAGCGCTCCGAAGCCGTCGTTGCCGGCGTCGACCTCGCGGCCGACCGCATAGACCACCGCGGCAACGCCGCCGACCACGGAAACGCCGGCCAGCACCGGGAGCACCCAGTTCGGCGACCGGACCACGCCCGAAACGGGCGCGGTGCGCACCGACAACGACCCCGCCAACCGTCGCAGCCGCCCGACCAGCCCCAGCGCGGCGACCGCGACAGCGCCCACGATCGACCAGGCCCACCAGACCCCGCCACTCGGCGGCGGCACCCAGTCGAGCGTGCCCCGCACCTCCAGCGCCGTGACCCCACCGGTCCGCAGGGGCACCACCCAGTCCCGGACCCGCTGCGGGCGCCCCGGATCGGCGGCCACCGCGGGCGGCGGCGTCGACAGCATCCAGTGCGACCGGTGGTCGTGCCAGCGCACCACCGGCACCGACGACGCCTTCCGCCAGGTCGGCGGCAACGTCGGGTCCGTGCCCGGCGGCAGCGTCGCCGAACCGGTCAGGGTCGCGTTCAGGTACACGGCGGGGGAGTGCACGTTCTCGTACACCCCGTCTGGCCGCACCTCGAGATAGGGCTCGTTCTCGTAGCCGAGCACCTCGACCGTCGTACCCGTGTGATTGGTCAACTCCAACCGCGCGCCCGCCTCGACCGCCCGGACCCGCAGGCCCGCGGTGGCCGGGCTGACCGAGGTCACCACGGTCCGGTAGTCGGTGCCGTCCGGCGCGTCGGCGCCATGGGCCCACGCCGGCGAAGCCGACAGCAACACCGCGAAAACGGCGCCGAAACCGGCCAACCAGACCCGCATTTAGGCCGCGTTCACAGCAGCGACGACGGAGTCCGCTGTCGGGTTCGGGATGACCTGGTTGTTGACCTTGACGGTCGGGGTGCCGGTGACGCCGGCCCTCGACGCCGCGTCGGTCACCGAGGCCACCCACGGCTTGTAGCGGCCCGAGTTCACGCACTCGCTGAAGCTGTTCTGGTCGAGCCCGAGCCCGGTGCCGATCGAGATCATCTGGCTGTCGGAGAGCCCCGCGGAGCCCTCGGCGGGCTGCTGGGCGTAGAGCGCGTCGTGGAACTCCTTGAACTTCCCGCCGTCCGCGGCGCAGCCGGCGGCCGCGGCGGACCGGGTCGAGTATTCCGTGGTCGAGGCCGGGTCGAGGAACGCCACCGTGTTGTAGGTGACCTTGACCTTGCCCTGGCTCACCAGGTCGTTGATCGCCGGCCCGGCGTTCTGCTCGAACTGCTTGCAGAACGGGCAGATGAAGTCCTCGTAGATCTGGATCTGCACCGGGCCGTTGCCGATCGTCTCGCCGGTGGTCGTCGTCGCCGACGCGGGCACGACCAGCGGGCCGGCGTCGGAGCGCTGGCTCTGGTAGACCCCCCACCCGATCAGCCCGGCGATCACCAGGACGGCGACCGCGGCGATCGAGACCCACATCGTGCGCTTGCGGCGGCGTTCGGCCGCGAGCTGCTTGCGGACGACCTTCGCGGCGCTCTTGCGCTCGTGTCGCTTGCTCATGTCGTGCTCTCCAGCCACCTGTCGACGGACAAACGGGTGCGGGGCCAGACGATGAGGAACGCGGCCAAAATCAGGAAGCCGATGTCGCGCGCGATCTCGGGCGCGTAGTTGGGACTCTGACCCGCGGCTAGCTGGCCCCCCGACCCGAAGCAGCCGCAGTCGATGGACAGCCCGCGTGCCCACGCGGACGAGATGCCGGCGATGAAGACCAGGAGCAGCGCGGACGAGATGGCGGCGACCGCGCGGGTGGCGAGACCGACCACGAGCAGCACGCCGAGCGCGATCTCGACGAACGGCAGGGCGGCCCCGATGACCTTGGCGACTTCGAAGGGCATCACCTGGTACGCGTTGACCGCGCGGCCGGACCCGGCCAGGTCACCGACCTTCGCGGCGCCGGCGAACAGCCAGACGGCCGCGAGGCCCAGCCGCACGAGGGTGCCCAGCCAGGGTCGGATGCCCGGCCAGGTCGCGCCCCTGGTCAACGTCGTCACGCTCATATAGTCGCCCCGTATTGCGCAAAGGTTCCAATGCTCAGGTATCTGACAGCTACCTGTTGGCTGGCTTTCAGCCGCCGCCCGCCTCGGTGAGCAGGGCCACGAGCTCGGCCCGGGCGCGGGCCACCCGCGACCGGATCGTGCCGATCGGCACCCCTTCGACCTCGGCTGCCTCGGTGTAGGAGAGGCCGATGAGCTGGGTGAGCACGAACGCGCCGCGGCGGTCGGCCGGCAGGCGGCGGAGCAGCTCCGTGCTGTCGAAGCGCAGCGCCGGGTCGGGCTCCGCGGCGGACATCACCGAGCGCTCCGGCTCCGGGTGGGCCTCGAGCCGCGACCGCAGCCGGCGGCGGCGGACGACCGCGCGCAGATGGTCGGCGCAGGCCCGCCGGGTGATGCCGAGCAGCCACGTACGCGCGCTGGATCGTCCCTCGAAGTCCGGAAGTGACCGGAACGCCCGCAGGTAGGTCTCCTGTGCCACGTCGTCCGCGGCGTCCGGATCCACCAGCGCCGCGGCGAGCCGCCAGACCTCGGTCTGGGTCGCCCGGACGAACGCCGCCTGCGCCACCGGGTCACCGCTGCGCGCGGCCAGCGCCCACCGCGTCGCGGCATCGACGCCGAGGCCGGTTTCGGGCGCGGCCTCGGGCGCACGCTGGGCGGGGATCACGGCAACCCAATGTACGCGACCCGTCCGTTTTCAGGGGTTTGCCGCCACGGCCGTGTCGAGCGCCACGCCGTCGGGAGAGATTGCCGGGAACCAATCGCTGCCTGCCGACGACTACCTGACCATGATGTGCGAGCACGTCCGGGTCGCGCTGTCGGCGCGACTCGACGGCGAAGAGCTGCCGACCCCCACGGCGGAGATCGACGCCCATACCGCCGCGTGCACCGGCTGCCAGGCCTGGCTGGCCGGCGCGCAGCGGCTCGACCGGCTGGTCAGGGCCACTCCCGCGCCCGCGCCCGACCTGACCGCCGGCGTGCTCGCCGCCGTCGCCGTCAACCCGGTGAACAGCGCGCTGCAGCGGGCCCGTGCCGGCATGCGCGAGCACCTGCCCGC
>NZ_JBFAIU010000461.1:0-4837 GCF_040654855.1 Asanoa sp. NPDC050611 | reverse complement strand
GGGTCGGCACCGACGGCAAGCGCTACGGCCTGCCGAAGGACAACGGCATCGTCGGCCTGTACGTCAACGACGCCCTGCTCAAGGCCGCCGGCAAGGCGGCCACGGACCTGGCGAACCTCACCTGGAACCCGGCCGACGGCGGCTCCTTCGAGAAGCTCGTCGCCCACCTGACGGTCGACAAGGCCGGCAAGCGCGGCGACGAGGCGGGATTCGACAAGAGCAAGGTCGAGGTGTACGGCCTGGGCCTCAACGGCGCGGGCGACGGCTCGGGCGAGTCGATCTGGGCGCAGTACGCGCTCTCCAACGGCTGGAACTACTACTCGGGCGAGACCGCCAAGCCGCACTTCAACTACGACGACCCGAAGTTCCAGGACACCCTCAAGTGGTTCAAGGGCCTGTCCGACAAGGGCTTCATGCCGTCGCTCAAGATCGCCACGAGCGGCGTCGGCATGCAGCAGACCTACGGCGCCGGCAAGTACGCGATGACGACCGACGGTGTTTGGAGCGCGAAGTCGTACTTCGAGCTGAAGGACGTCAAGACCGTCGTCGCGCCGCTGCCGACCGGCCCCGCCGGCCGTCACTCGACGGCGAACAGCCTCGGTGACGCCGTCACGGCCACCACGAAGCACCCCGCCCAGGCCAAGAAGCTGCTGGTCTTCCTGGGCTCCAAGGAGTGCCAGTCGCTGATCGGCCAGGCGGGCGTGGTGCTGCCGGCCATGACCAGCGCGGTCGAGGACGCCAAGGCGACCTTCCAGAAGAGCGGCATCGACATCGCGCCGTTCCTCGAGCCGACCACGCACACCACCCCGGTCGTGCCGCAGTGGGCCGACGCCATGGCGATCTTCCAGCCCGCCATGCAGGCCTTCCTCAACGGTCAGTCCGGAGTGGACAGCTTCACCAAGGTGAACGAGCAGATCAACGCGCTGTACCAGTAACGGCCCGATGCGGGGCATCCGCGCCAGGATGCCCCGCCCTCGGATCGCGCCAGCCCTTGCTCTGCATCCATATCCGCATCACGGGCTGACGACGACGTCGCGGCACGCGACCGTGTGCACCGCGCCGGCGGGCCAACCGACCCGAGGCTCGTTGGCGACGACCGTGAGGCCGGCGACGCCCTTGGCCGAGACGAACGGCGTGGCGCAGCCGACGAACCGGTTCCGTTCCACGGTGATGCCGCGGTGCACGGGACCGTCGGTCACGGTGTTCGTCGGCTCGACGAGCACGGCCGGGGCGGTCAGCCCCAGGAACGCGTTGTCCCGCACCGTGAGGTCGCGCACGGGACCGGACTCGTACCACTCGTTCGCGTCGCCGGAGACGAACAGGCCCGCCATGCCCATGTCGTCGAAGGTGTTGGCCTCCACGACACAGCGCCCGCGGGTGGTCAGCAGGACGCCCCGGGTCGGTATGCCGGCGAACACGTTCCCGGCGATCCGGACGTCAGCGGTGTAGGTGACGTTCTCGGCGGCCCAGCCTTCGGCCACGACGGCGTCGGGTAGCGGCCGGTCCAGCGTGACCGTCATCGTGACCGGGTCGTCCGCGGTGACGGACACGACCCGGGCCTGGAACGCGGTGTCCGCCGCGAGACTCGCCCGCTCGACGAACTCGACCTCGTCGCCGGCGTGGAACGCCGGGAACCCCGCCGTCTCCGGGTGGCGGTATGACAGGACCACCGTGCGGTCGTCGCGCCGCTCCGCCACCACGAGGTAGGTGCCGTGGATGTTGATCGCGTCGTCGTGCGCGCCCTCGAAGAGGCAGCGCTCGATCCGCACCTGGCCGCCGACACCGGACAGGTTGACGAAGTCGGCGTAGCTCGCGGTGTGCCGGCCGGTGGCCGGGTCGGCCTGGAACCGGCTGTCGCGGACCACGAGGTCGCGGCTGAGCTGACTGAGGATGCCGAAGCCGTGCAGGTAGTGCACGCGCAGATGCTCCAGGGTGACCCCGCTGCTCTCCACGACGAACATGCCCGGGTGGTCCCGGACGGTCGGGCGCATCTGGTAGACGAGGCCGGTGTCGTCGGCGATCGGGCCGTCGTACTCGATGACGATCTGGCCGTCCTGCGGCGTGATGCCGCGAACCCCGGCGAACAGCGGGTTGTCGGCGCGGCGGACCCGGCCCGTCCGCGGGTCGTGGACCTGCGTGTAGTCGAGGCCGTCGCGTCCGGTCCAGTAGGGCTCGCCGTCGGGTCCCCGCTCGCCTTCCCACACGACGTGGGTGCCGTCGACGCGCCAGGTCACGTCGGCGGGCACGGCGATCCGCCGCCAGTCGCGGCCGACGGCGACGACGCGCGCCTCCACCAGGCTCGGCGCGTGGTAGTCGACCGAGAAGCCGCTCCAGCGCACGTTCTGCGAGCCGATCACCGCCAGGGCGGTCTGGCGGCCGTGCAGGACCAGCTTGGCCTCCGGGCCGCGCACGACGAGGTCCCGCGCGCCCTCGACCAGCATCGCGATGGTCTTGGTGCGGTGCCGCGGGTCCGCGCCGACGGTGTTGGAGACGTAGAGGTCGCGCCGCTGCGCGTGCTCGGGGTAGAGCGCGTAGGTGCCCGCCGGGAGGAGGACCTCGCTGCGGCGGCCGGATCCGCAGGCGGCCCGGAACGCTTCGGCGAACGCGGCCGCGGAGTCGCGCTGTCCGGTCGGGTCGGCGCCGTAGTCGACGACGTCGAAGGCGGGCATGCGTCTCCCTAGCTAGTATGTCCTGACAAATTCACCCTATCGGGGGAACGTGAATGACCACCGACGGCCCCGCCCACGTCCACCAGTCGGACGCGCCGGCGCGCGCGTGGCTCGAGGCCTTCCCGCTCGGCAACGGCCGCATCGGCGCGATGGTGTTCGGCGACCCGACGCGGGAGCGGCTCCAGCTCAACGACGGCACCGCCTGGTCCGGTGGTCCGGGCAGCGAGCGGCTGGCCGGCGCCGGGCCCGCGGCGCTGGCCGACGCGCGGGCCGCCCTGCGCGACGGGCGGTTCGCCGACGCCACCCGGGCCGTCCAGCGTCTCCAGAGCGACTACACGCAGAGCTACCTGCCGTTCGGCTCGCTGTCGCTGGACGTGGCCCACCACGGCGAGGTGACGGGCTATCGCCGGCAGCTGCGGCTGCGGGACGCCGAGGCCGTCGTCTCCTACCGCGTCGGCGGGACCACGGTGACGCGGCGGGCGTACGTGTCGGCGCCGGACCAGGTGCTCGTGCTCAGCCTGTCCGTCGAGGGCGACGGGGCGGTGGACGTGTCCCTGGGGATCGACAGCCCGCTCGCGGTCCTCGGGCGCGGCGCCGGCTGGACGACGGTGCGGCTGCCGAGCGACTCGGCACCGCCGCACGAGCCCGACCTGGCCGCGCCGGTCTACGACGACCGGCCGGCACTGCGCGGGGCGATCGTCGCGCGCTGGGAGCACGACGGCGTCGCCGCCGGCGACCTGCGGGCCACGGGCGTGCGGCACCTGCTGCTCGTCGTGGCGACCGCGACCACGTTCACCGCGCTCGGCCGGGCGCCGTCGGGCGACGAGGCCACGGCGCTGGCTTCGGCATCGGCGACGGCGGCGGCCGCCGTGGCGCTCGGCGCCGAACAGCTACTCGCCCGCCATCGTGCGGCCCACCGGCGGCTCTACGACCGGACCGAGCTGACCTTCGCGGGTGGTGACGAGCGGACCGACCTGATCGCCTATCTGTTCCACTTCGGACGGTACCTGCTGATCAGCTCCTCCCGCCCTGGCGGCTTGCCCGCGACGCTGCAGGGGCTGTGGAACGACGCGCTGCGTCCACCGTGGAGCGCGAACTACACGATCAACATCAACACCCAGATGAACTACTGGGCGGCGGAGACGGCCGCGCTGGCCGAGTGCGCGGAGCCGCTGTTCGACCTGGTCGCGGCGCTGCGTGCCGGTGGCGCCGAGACCGCGCGCACGCTCTACGGCGCGCGCGGCTGGTGCGCGCACCACAACACCGACGCCTGGGCCTTCTCGGCGCCCGTCGGCCGCGGCCGGGCCGACCCGGCGTGGGCGTTCTGGCCGCTGGCCGGCGCGTGGCTGTGCCGGCACCTGGTCGAGCACGTCCGGTTCGGCGCCGACCGCGCGTTCGCGGCGGACGTCGCCTGGCCGATCGTCACCCCCGCGGCCGAGTTCCTGCTGGACTGGCTGGTGGAGCAGCCGGACGGCACCCTCGGCCTGACACCGTCGACCTCGCCGGAGAACCACTTCACCGCCGCCGGCGGCGTCTACGCGGTCGACCTGACGTCCACGATCGACCTGAGCATCACCCGGGAGCTGCTAGCGTCGGTCGGCGAGCTGGCCACCCTGCTCGGCCGGGCCGCCGACCCGATCGCGACGCGGTCCGCGGTCGCCCGGCACCGCCTGCCGGAGCTGCCCGTCGGCGCGGACGGCCGCGTACAGGAATGGATCGTGGACCGCCCCCTGCCGGAACCGCACCACCGCCACGTCTCGCACCTCTACGCGGTCTACCCCGGCGACGACACGTCACCGCGCACGGCCGAGGCGGCGGCCCGCTCCCTCGACGCGCGGGGCGACGACTCCACGGGCTGGTCGCTCGCCTGGAAGTTGGCGTTGCGCGCCCGCCTGCGCCAGCCGGACCGCCTGCCGGCCCTGCTCGACCTGGCCCTGCGCCCGGTGGACCCGTCCGCCACCGGCGAGCACGGCGGCCTCTACCCGAACCGCTTCTCGGCCCATCCGCCGTTCCAGGTCGACGGCAACCTGGGCTTCACGGCGGCCGTCGTCGAGTTCGCCCTGCAGAGCCACGCGGGCGCCGTCGACCTGCTCCCGGCGATCCCGGCGGACTGGCCGGCGGGCCGCCTGACGGGTGCGGTCGCGCGCCCCGGCATCGTCGTCGACGGC
>NZ_JBFAIU010000460.1:0-4848 GCF_040654855.1 Asanoa sp. NPDC050611 | reverse complement strand
GGGCGCGCCGGCAGTCCGGGCGCGCGGGCGCCGACGGCTGGGCGGCGATCGCCGCGGACGCCGGCTACTACGACCAGGCCCACCTGATCCGCGACCTACCGGGGCGAGTGGAAGCGGCACTGGATCCACCTGAGCACGCCGCTCATCGTGATCGTGCTGGCCACCTTCATCCTCGGCTACCTCTCCGGCTTCCTGTTCCGGCAGGAGGCCACCGGCATGACCACGGCCGCGATCCTGGTCTGGGTCGCCATTTTCGGCTGGGTCGCGTGGAAGGTCGGCGACTGGTATTTCGACCGCTTCATCCTGACCAACAAGCGAGTCATGGTGGTCAGCGGCATCATCACCCGCCGGGTCGCGATGATGCCTTTGCTGCGGGTCACCGACATGAAATACGAACAGTCCCCATTGGGCCGCGCACTCAACTACGGCACGTTCGTGCTCGAGTCCGCGGGCCAGGAGCAGGCTCTCCGCGAGATCAAGCACCTGCCGAACCCCAACGAGCTCTACCTCCGGGTCGTCGAGGAGATGTACGAGCCGCAGGCGGTCGAGGCCCGGCTCGGCAAGGACGCCGACGAGGCGCGCGCCGACGACGGCGCATAACGACAACCGCCGATAAGCTGCAGCGCAGCAACCGTTCGCCCGTAGACCTCCCCGCTTCGCGTGTGACAGTCTTCACCCACGCGCGACCCAAGGGAGGGCGTCCGGTGACGGACAGGCAGTCGGTCGAAGACGACTTCCGCGAGTTCGTCGCCGCCCGTTCGCCCGCCCTCCTGCGCACCGCCTACCTGCTCACGGGTGACTGGGCCACGGCCGAAGACCTGCTGCAGACGGCGCTCACCAAGATCTACCTCGCCTGGCGGCGGCTGGGTGAGATCGAGGCGGTCGAGCCGTACGCCCGCCGGGTCCTGGTCAACACGTCCATCAGCTGGTGGCGCCGCCGCTGGCACGGCGAACGACCGACCGAGGTCCTCCCCGAGCCCGCGGTCGCCGACCGGGTCGACGAGCAGCTCGAACGCGACGCGCTCTGGCGGCATGTGCAGTCCCTGCCGGCCCGGCAGCGAGCCGTGCTCGTGCTCCGCTTCTACGAGGACCTGTCCGAGGCGCAGACCGCCGCGATCCTCGACATCTCCACCGGCACCGTGAAGAGCCAGACCTCCCGGGCGCTGAGCACGCTGCGCGGGCGGCTCGGTGCCGAGCGCGCCGCCGAGCAGGCCCGCGTCGACGAGCTGGCCGCACAGGCGGCCCGGCCGCGGATCCCGCGCCAGGCGCCGACGCCGGCACCCGCCCCACCGCCCAGGCCGGTGCGCGCCGCCGCTCCCCGCGTTCCCGCCCCGGCGGGAGGAGTTGAGGGGCGCTGATGCTCGAGGAAAGACTGCGCCGCGCCTTCCGCGACCGGGTCGAGCTGACCCCGGCCGGCACCGACCGCGCCGATCAGATCATCCACCGCACCCGGCGCACCCAGCGGCTGCGCAAGGCGGGGGTCTCCCTCGCCTCGGTGCTGGCGTTCGCGATGCTGATCGGCGGCGTGCTCGGCTGGCAGGTGCTCCGCACACCGCGCACCGGCTACGACAGCTCGGTCTTCTCGGCCGACCCGACGGCGCTGCCGAGGCCCCTGGTGACCGCGTCGATCGACCCGAACGACGTGGCCAGCCTCGGCATCGACCTGCGCATCGGCGATCTGCTGTGGACCACCGACGGCCGCCGGCTCGACCTGGGCGCCAACGGCGACGTCGAGCGGGCCTACCGGGTGCCGGCGGGCTGGATCTACAGCACGAACAGCGGCGTCTTCCTGCAGCCCGTCGACGGCGACCCGATGCAGGTCGCCCCGGAGGAGAGCCGCTGGACGGTCAGCGAGGACGGGCGCCGGATCGCGGTGATGGTCGACGGCCAACTGACCGTGGCGGAGCTCAGCCGCGAGGGTGCGCAGCGGCGGGGCGTGATCAACGTGCCGGCCGACTCCGCGCCGACCGCGTTGCTGGGCGACCGGGTGCTGGTCTCGGGCAGCGCCGCCGCGGGGCCGCGCGGCTTCGAGTTCGTCACGGTCACCGGCCGCTCCGGCGTGGCCAACCCCGCGTGGAACGCGACCGTCTCCAGCGTGTTCGGCACGCGCAGCGACTCGGCCGTCGGGCTGGCCAAGGCGGCGGGACAGCAGCTCTGCCTCGCGGCGCTGCACCCCGAAGGGCCGACGAAGACGATGGCGGTCAAGACGACCAAGATCTGCGGGTTCGAGCACTCCGGCGAGGACCTCACGCACACGCTCTCGCCGGACGGCGGCTGGCTGGCCGACCCGGACGGCGACCAGCTGTCGCTGCTGAGCGTCGACAACGCGCTGGCCGACACGCGCTCGACGAAGGCCTGCGCGGCGACCGGCGTGGGCGCGCCCGTCTGGCTCGACGCCCGCACGGTGGTCGCACCGTACGACGGCGGTGTGGTCCGCTGCCAGACCGACGGGGTGCGCAAGCTGCTCCGGGTGCCCGTGTCGGCCGGCACGAGCTGGGCTCTGGTGCCCAGGTTGGGGCCGCTCGACCGGTAGCGTCGCGGCGATGGACACGCGCATCGACCTGCACGCCCACTCGACCGCGAGCGACGGCACGCTCAGCCCGGCCCAGCTGATGGCGGCGGCCGCCGACGCCGGGCTGGACGTCGTCGCGATCACCGACCACGACACGACGGCCGGCTGGGCCGCCGCGGCCGAGGCCCGTCCGCCGGGCCTGACCCTCGTGCGCGGTGCGGAGCTGTCCTGCCGCTGGTCGGGCGCCGACCGGCCGATCTCGCTGCACCTGCTGGCGTACCTCTTCGACCCCGCCGCGCCCGACCTGGTGGCCACACTGGCCGAGGTGCGGTCCGCGCGCGCCGTGCGCGCGGAGCGGATGGTCGCGCTGCTGCGGGCCGACGGTTACGACGTGAGCTGGGCCGACGTGCTGGGCTATGCGGCCGGCGGGACGGTGGGGCGGCCGCACGTCGCCCAGGCGTTGATCGCCGCGGGGCTGGTCCCCTCGACGGCCGCGGCGTTCGCGCCCGAGTGGCTGGGGCGGCGCTACCGCGTACCCAAGACCGAGATCGACGTCTTCGAGGCGGTCCGGCTGATCCGGTCCGCGGGCGGGGTGACGGTGTTCGCGCACCCACGGGCGACCCGGCGGGGCCGGATCGTGCCCGACGAGCTGATCGTGTCGCTGGCGGCGGCCGGGCTCTTCGGCCTGGAAGCCGACCACACGGACCACACGCCGGAGGAGCGGGCGCACGTGCGGGCCCTCGCGGACTCGCTCGACCTCGCGGTGACCGGATCATCCGATTTTCACGGTACGCACAAGACTGTCGCGTTGGGTGCGGAGCTCACCGCGCCCGCGGTGTACGAGCGCCTGGTCGCGGCGACGTCCGGAGTGACGACCGCCCTTGGCTGACCTGAGAGTCGCTCGCATACCGTGATCGCGTGGATCTGAAGATGTTCGGCGAGGTACTCGTCACGCTCTTGGTGATCATGGACCCGCCGGGCATGGTTCCGATCTTCGTCGCGATGACCGGCACGATGGCCGACCGCGACCGGCACAAGGCCGCCTGGCAGGCGGTGTGCCTGGCCCTCGGCGTGATCGTGCTGTTCGGGGTGGCCGGCCAGAACCTGCTCGAGTACCTGCACGTGGACCTGCCGGCGCTGCAGGGCGCCGGCGGCCTCCTGCTCATCATGATCGCCCTGGAGCTGCTGACCGGGAAGACCGACGACCCGACGGCGCACTCGACCTCGAACATCGCGCTGGTGCCGCTGGGCACGCCGCTGCTGGCCGGCCCGGGCGCGATCGTGGCGACGATGCTGTTCGTCCAGCGCTCCTCCGGCGCGGGCGACTACCTGGCCGTCTATGTGGGCATCGTGGTCGCGATGCTGGCGGTCTGGCTGGTGCTGCGCTACAGCGGCATCGTCGTCAAGGTGCTCCGCCCGGGCGGCATCGAGGTGCTGACCCGGATCGCCGGCCTGCTGCTGGCCGCGATCGCCGTCCAGCTGATCGCGGACGCGGTGTTCGCGTTCGTCGACAGCTACCGGGCGGGGTGAGGCGACGGGGTTGTCGTACCCGTCTGGGAGGATTCTCCCGTGCGCAGGTCGACGTCCTCATCCACGGGCGGCCGGGCGCCGGCGCCCCGCGCCGAGCAGCTCGGCTTCGCCGGCATGCCCGAGCGGCTGTTCGTCTGCACGCCGAGCAAGCTGGGCACCTACGCCGACTGCCCGCGGCGCTACCGCTACTCCTACGTCGACCGCCCGTCCCCGCCCAAGGGCCCGCCGTGGGCGCACAACTCGCTGGGCGCGAGTGTGCACACGGCCCTGCGGGGCTGGTTCGCGCTCCCCGCCGAGCGCCGCACCCGGGAGGCGCTGCCGGCGCTGCTCAAGGGCACCTGGGTCCGCGAGGGCTACCGCGACGACGAGCAGGAGCGCACGGCCTACCGGCGCGCGCTCGACTGGCTGGAGGGCTATGTGGCGGGCCTCGACCCCGCCGCCGAGCCGGTCGGCGTGGAGCGGGTGGTCGCGGTGAAGACCGCGGTGCTGGCCTTCAACGGCCGCGCCGACCGCATCGACGCCCGCGGTGACGAGCTGGCGATCGTCGACTACAAGACGGGCCGCACCGGTCTCGACAGCGACGACGCCCGCGGGTCGCAGGCGCTGGCGCTCTACGCCTATGCCGCCGAGCGCGTCTTCCGGCGCCCGTGCCGGCGGGTTGAGCTGCACCACCTGCCGTCGGGCACGGTCGCGGCGCACGACCACACCGAGGCGTCCTTGGCGCGCCAGGTCGCCCGGGCCGAGGACACGGCCCGCGACATCGTCGACGCGGAGAAGGCGGTGTCCGCCGGGGCCGACCCCGACGA
>NZ_JBFAIU010000459.1:0-4860 GCF_040654855.1 Asanoa sp. NPDC050611 | reverse complement strand
ATGGTGTAGCGCCGCACGTGGCCGGTCGCGATGTCGACCGGGCTCATCGCGAACGGGAACGCCGGCACGATGATGATCACCGCTCCGCCGGGGCGATCGAGCTGGCCGCCGCCCGCGTGCCGATCTTGCCGCCCGCGGCCATCGCCGCCCGCCTCGACGACCAGCTCAGCCTGCTCACCGGCGGACCGCGCGACCGGCCGGCCCGGCAGCGGACGTTGCGCGACACGCTGGCGTGGAGCTACGACCTGCTGCCGCCGGACGCGCAGCGGCTGTTCGCGCGGATCGGCGCGTTCGCGGGCGGCTTCGACCTGGCCGCGGTCGAGGCGGTCGGCGCGGACGACGGGATCGACGTGCTGGGCGCGCTGGAATCCCTTGTGGACGCCGCCCTGGTCGACCGGGACGAGGACGGCGAGCCGGCCCGGTTCCGGGTGATCGACAGCGTCCGCGACTACGCCGTGGAGCGGCTCGCCGCCGAGGCCGACCCGGACGCGGTGCGGGGCCGGCACGCCGCGCACTACCTGGCCGTCGCGGCGGCCGCCGAGCCGTACCTGAACACCTCCGCCTCACCGGAGTGGCTGGCGCGGCTGAACCGGGAGCACGGCAACGTCGACGCGGCCATGGACTGGTTCCTGGACCGGCGCCGGCCCGCGGACGCGTTCCGCATCGCCTGGTCGATCTGGCCGCTCTGGTGGCGCCGCGGCTACCTCGACGAGGGCGTGCGCTACATGCGCCGGATCCTGGCGGAGCCGGACCTGCTGGCGCCGGCCGTGCGCGCCCGGGCGCTGGTCGCGGACGGCGCGATGGCGCTGGTCTCGCGGCAGCACGAGCGGGCCCGCGCCGCCTTCGAGGAGGCACAGGTGCTCGGGCACGAGGCGGGCGACAACGTCGCCGAAGCCCGCGCGCTCGGCCCGCTCGCGTCGTACGCGGCGCAGCAGGGCGACGTCGAGCGGGCCCGCGAGCTGCTCGGGCGGGCCTACGACCTGGCCGTGCGGACCGACGAGCACTGGCTCGTGAGCCTATTCCACAGCCGGTTCGGCACGGTCGCGCTGCGCACCGGTGACCTCGACAGCGCCGCCCTGCACCTCGACGAGGCCCAGCGCATCTCGGCCCGCGTCGGCGACGACCTCGGGCTGGTGGTGGCCCGCTACACGGCCGCGGTCGTGGGCGTCGCGCGGGCCGACTTCGCGGGCGCGCACGCGAGCCTGCGGGCCGGGCTGGCGTCGGCCGCGGACAGCGGCGACCTCGCCAGCGTCGGGCTCTTCCTCGCGGCGCTCGCCGACCTGGAGAGCGCGCGCGGCCGCTACGTCCGGTCCGTGCGCCTGATCGCGGCCGCGGGCACCTTCCAGACGCCGTCGAGCATGTTGTGGATGGAGGGCTACGTGCCGCCGTGGCCCTCCGCCGGGGTCGACCGGACGATCCTGCGCGATCACCTCGGCGACGACGGCTTCGACCGCGCCTGGCGCGAGGGCGAGCGGCTGGGCCTGCGCGGCGCGGTCGAGGAGGCGGGGCGGGACGACGCGCTGTCCTGACGGCAGGACGCCCCGCCGCGATCGCGGCGGGGCGCCCCGGCGCCCGAACAAGGTCAGCCGCGCCAGTGGTAGAACTCCCGGGCCACCGCGTCCTGAGGCGACTTCCACGTCCGCGGGTCGTACGGCTTGATGTAGGCCCGCAGGTCGTCGCTGATCTGCTTGAACCCGGCCAGCTTCGGCCCCTTGCGCAGCGCCTCGGTCGGGTCGTCGGCGAACTCGATGACGTGCAGGTAGAGGTCGTTCAGCGAGTACAGCGAGCGGGTGCGCACACCCAGGTCGTGCGGCAGCGAGGTGGCGTCGGAGGCCGCGAAGATCTCGGCGACCGACTGCTGCGCGTCCGGCTGGATCTTGGCGACGATCACGGTGCGGTTCATGCGGTTCCCCCTAGCGCGAAGATGCCGGCGAGGTGCGCGTCGAGCGCCGCGGAGTCGACCGGCGAGGTGCGGAACCCGACGTGCCCGTCGGGGCGGATCAGGTAGGCGCCCGTGCCGCGCAGGCCGTACGCCGCGCGGAAGCCCCCGGCGGTGTCCCGCAGCACGGGCACCTCGAGCCCGTCCGGCACGCTCGCGTCCGGGGCCGCCAGGACGTAGATGTTGACGAAGCCACGGACCTTCTCCGCCAGCTTCTCGAAGCCGGCGAAGTCCGCGGGCGCGGTGCCGCCGTCCGCATAGGCCAGCAGCGTGTGCCCGGTGCCCCGGGTCAGCTCGAACAGCCGCACCGCGTGACCGACGCCGAAGCGCCGCAGGTCGTGCGCGTCGGGCGCCCGATCGCCGGGCCGCGGCCCGCCGTCGAAGTGGTCGCCGTGCTCGCCGACGAGCGGGCTGCCGGCGTACGACAGCGTCATCTGCATCTCGAGCAGGAACTGCTCGCGCTCGTCGTCCATGTCCATCTCGTCGGTGAACGCGATCTTCACCGCGCGGTCGACGATCGCCTTGCCGGCGGGACGCCGCTCGGCCTCGTAGCTCTCCAGCAGCCCGGGGGCCGCGTCGCCGCGGACCGCCAGGGCCAGCTTCCAGCCGAGGTTCCAGGCGTCCTGGATTCCGGTGTTCATGCCCTGGCCGCCCGCCGGCGGGTGCAGGTGCGCGGCGTCGCCCGCCACGAACACGCGACCGTCCCGGTAGCGGTCGACGATGCCGTGCTTGATCCGGAAGATCGACGCCCAGCGCAGGTTGCTGGCGGTCGTGCCCTCCGGCGCGAGCTGGTCCAGCACCGCCTGGATGTCGGGCAGCGACGGCGGGTCGTACTCGGCCGAGAAGCCCGGCGGGATGGGGTTCGAGCCGATCTCCGCCTGCAGCCGCGGCGGCGCGAGCGTGGCGACCCGGTAGCGGTTGCGCCCCTTGAGCGGCACGCAGACCAGCATGCCCCGCATCTCGTCGTCCTCGACCTGGATGAAGCGCAGCAGGTGCCCCTCCGGCATCGACCAGTCGAGGTCGACGTCGCCCAGCATGAACAGCTGGGGGAACATGCCCATGCCGCCCTCGAAGGTCAGGCCGAGCTTCTGCCGCACGGTGCTGTGCGCGCCGTCGGCGCCGACCAGGTACTGCGCCCGCACGGTCTCCGCGCGGCCGTCGGCGCCAAGGAGGTACGCGGTCACGCCGTCGGCGTCCTGGGTGAACTCCTTCAGCTCGACGCCGCGCTCGACCCGCACGCCGTGCCCCGCCAGGCATTTGGTGAGGATGGCCTCGGTCTCGTACTGGGGGAGGCCCACGTGGGCGAACGGCAGGTCGGGCAGGTCCCAGTCGACCTGGTGCGTCTGCCGTCCGTTGACGAACACGGTCTGGCCGTGCAGCCAGATGCCCGCGTCCATCGCCTCCCGGGCGACGCCGATGTGCTCCCAGATCTCCATGGTCCGGCACTGCACGCCGATCGCCTTGTCGGCGGTGCCGTTGTCGTCCGGCCGCTTCTCGACAAGCCGGCAGGCGACGCCGCGCCGGGCGAGCTCGATCGCCGCGGTCAGGCCGGCCGGGCCGGCGCCCACGACGAGCACGTCGGTCGAACTGTCCATCGCTGACCTCTCAAGGCTGGGCCGGGCAGCCGGCCTGGGTCCCACGGGCTGCCGCGGTTGCGGCTGCGGCTGGAGTTGCGGCCGCGGCGGTGCCGCCTGGATCACCACCGGGCTCTCCTCGGGCCGCGCCACGATGTGGTACGTGGCCCGCTCGAAGTTCTCGCAGATGTACTGGATGAGCGGCGCCGTCTGGTCCAGGTGGGACTGGTCGTCCGTCCAGGCGTTGAACGACGCCTCGTCCAGCCACTCCGCGAAGATGTGATACGTCCCGGTGCCCGGCTCGCGCAAAAGCTCCTCCCGGACGTGCCCGGGCGTGCCCCGCATCCGCTCGGCGACCTTGCGGTAGGCCTTCTCGTACGCGGCCTCCTCGCCCTCCGGCACAGTCACCGTGACCCGCACCCGGATCCGCGGCCCGTGGCCGACCACGGTCTGCAGCAGGGCGTACGTGTTCTTCTCGCCCGACTCGCGCAGGTCGCGCAGCGCCGCGGTGAGGTTCTCCCGGGCCGCGCTGGGCCCGAACGCGTCGAGCGCCTCCTGGTCCCGCCAGTCGCTGATGATCAGGAACGTCCGCGGGTCCTCCGCGTCCCGGATCAGCTCCTGGCGCAGGCTGCCCGGCACGCGGCTGATCTCGTCGGCGGCGACCCGCCAGGCGGCCTCGAACGCGTCCGCGCAGCCCTCCCGGGCGCGCATCCTCAGGATCGTCCGAACTGGACTGTCATCCGGCATCGCGGAGCCCTTCCTCCCGGTGTCGCCGCAACACGATCGAGCTGTTGAACCCGCCGAAGCCGCGGGCGTTGACCAGCACCACGTCGGTGTCCAACCGGCGCGGCTCGCGCACGAGGTCGAGGTCGTGACCCGGCCGGGCGAGGTTGCCGACCGCGGGGACCACGCCGTCCCGCAGGGCCAGCAGCGCGGTGGCCACGGTCAGCGCCGCGCCGCCCGAGCAGAGCCGCCCGACGAAACCCTGCGGCGCGCTGACCGGCACGGGCCGGCCGAACACCTCCCGGATCGCCTGCGCCTCGAGGGCGTCCAGCGCCGGCGTGCCGGCACCGTCGGCCAGCACGAAGCCGACCTCGTCCGGCGCGGCGCCCGCATCCGCGAGGGCCTTGCGCATCGCCCGCACGAGCTGCGCGCAGTCGGGCGCGGGCCGCTCCGGGTGGTGCGCGTCGTGCGTCGCGGCGTAGCCGGCGATCTCGCCGTAGATCTGCCGCGCGCCGCGCACCTGCGCGGTTGGTCTTGCGGCGTATCCGAAGGCGCTCGACGCCGGCTGGGGCGGCGAGGCGTTCGGCAAGGGCAAGGCCGCCATGACGATCGAGGGCAACTGGA
>NZ_JBFAIU010000458.1:0-4923 GCF_040654855.1 Asanoa sp. NPDC050611 | reverse complement strand
GGCGGTTGACGTCGTCGACCACCGACTGCACCAGCGCGCGCACCTCGTTCTTGTGCGACAGGTCGCGGAACTGGGTGCTCAGCATCGCCCTGCCGCTGGCGGTCCTCGGACTGACCGGATCGCCCGCCGCCGTGTCCGTCGTGGTGATCGCGTCACTGCTCGGCACGATCACCGCCGGCGCGGTCGCCGGGGTCTATGTGGACCGGTGGGACCGGCGTCGGGTCGTCGTCATCGTCAACGTCCTCCAGGTGATCGTGCTGCTGCCGCTGTTGCTGGTGCGTACCGCCGACGAGGTGTGGATCGTGGTGGCGGTCGCGTTCGTGACGCAGGTGCTCGCGCAGTTCTTCCAGCCGGCCGAGAACGCGTTGCTGCCCCAGCTCGTGGACGCCGCCCGGCTGCCGGCCGCCAACGCGCTGAACGCGCTCAACAACAACCTGGCCCGGCTGGTCGGGCCGGCGATCGGCGGCGTCGTCGCCGTGGCGGGCGGGCTCGCCGGCGCGGCTGTGCTCGACGCGGCGACGTTCGCGGTGGCCGCGGCACTCTGCGGGCTGATCCGCGGCCGCCACCGGGCCGCGGCGGCCGGGACGGACCGGGATCTCCGGCGTGAGCTTGGGGAGGGCCTGCGCGCGGTGGCGCACAACCGGATCGTCCGGGCGATCTTCGTCGTCATCGCCGTCTCGTCGGTGGGCGAGGGCATGATGGGCACGCTGTTCGCCGTCTACGTCACGGACGCGCTGCACGCCGGCGGACGGGAGCTGGGCTGGCTCATGTCGGCGCAGGCGGTCGGCGGCATCATCGGCAGCCTGGCCGCGACGCGGCTGACCACCCGCTTCCGCCCGGTGCCACTGATCACCTTCTGCTGGACCGTGTTCGGGCTGGTCGACGTGGCCATCTTCAACTACCCGCGGTGGGACACCACGTTCTGGCCGGTCCTGGCCCTGTTCGTGGTGGTCGGCATCCCGGTCGGCATCCACCTGGGTGCCATGTGGACGCTGTTCCAGATCGAGACCCCGGACCGGCTGCGCGGCCGGGCGTTCTCGGCGATCTGGCTGGGCGCTTCGATCGCCTCCGTGATCGGCGCCGGTCTCGCCGGCATCCTCGGCGACCGGGTCGACGTGCTCACTCTCCTGACCGTGCAGGGCGCGGGCTGCGTGGTGGCGGGACTGAGCTTCCGTCTCCTCGCCGGCCAGGGGCCGGCATCACTGGTGCGGCCGCAACCCGAGCCGGCCGCGGCGGAGGCGGTGGCCGGGTGGCGGTCACGTGCGGGAGGACGCCGGCGGTCAGCCGCGGGCCGAGGCCACCGCGAGCAGGAACCATCCGGCATGGGGGATCCACTGCTCCGCCCAGCGCCACGAGTCCCCGCCGGGCGCCTCGGACGGCAGGAAGGCGATGTCGTTCTCGTCCGACCAGCCCGACGTGATCCCGTTGACGATGCCACCCGGGAGGTTCGGGAAATCCGACTCGTAGTCGACGTTGTTGCGGCCGCGGCCCTGGATCATGCAGGCGTCGAACGGATTGCGGCCGGTGATCCAGGCGAGCTGGTCGTCGGCGAAAGCCGCCAGCCGCTCCCGGTCGTCGTCGCCGGTGCCGTCGAGGGCCGCGCAGGCGGCCGCCGCGGCGGCGAGGGAGGCGACGGTCGCGTTCTCGCCCTGCCACCAGTAGCCGGTCTCGTTGGCGTGCGGGAAGAAGAAGGCATCCCCGGACGGCAGGCGCTGGCGGGGGTAGCCGAACGGGTTCGGCACGGCCGCCGTCCGCCGCAGTGTGTCCAATGTGGCCTCAACCGCCAGCGCCCGGGCGCGTGAGGCCTGCGGGGCCTGGGGGAGCACCTCGGCGAAGCGCAGCAGCGCCAGCACCGGCAAGCCCGCCTCGACGGCGTGGAAGAACGGTCGTCCCTCGGCGTCCGCGCGGAACCAGCCAGGACCCGAGCGCACGTAGCGGTCCAGCAGAGTGGTCGCACGTCGCTCGGCGGCCGCGCGTACGTCATCGTCGCCGGCACCCGCGGCGGTGAGCTCCGTCGCGGCGAGCAGCGCACAGTAGTCGTCGACGATGTTCTCGGCGTGGTCGTCGAGGTAGTCGAGGTTGTGCTTCTCCAGATGGCGGAAGCCCTGCAGCGCGGCCGTCAGGTAGTCGGCGCGGCTGAAGTCGCCATCGTCGTCCAGTGTGGACGTGCGAGCGAGCGCGGCGATGGCCAACCCGCCACCCTGCCGATAGGCGGCCTGGTAGCGGTCGGTGCGGACGCATTCGGGGAGCGGGGCGGTGACCACCCGCTCGTCGAGCCGTTTGGTGAGGGCGTCGAAGATCCCGGTGTAGAAGTAGCCCTCCGGGGCGCGGAAACGCACCAGGAAGTCGGCGCCCCACAGCGCCTCGTCGCGCAGTCGGGGGCCGAGCGAGCGGAGCAGGGCGGGGTGACGCTCGGCGAGGGCGTCCCGGGCGGCCGTCATCGCCCAGACGCACAGCGGCGTCTGTTGCGGTGACATGGTCCGGGTGTACGTGAGGTGGCTGAGGAACTTGCTCGTGTCCCCGCTCGCGTCCAACCACCCGCCGCGGGCGTCGACGGTGCGGCCCGAGTCGTCACCCCACAGCGCGGCCCGCCGGTCCTTGCGGTCGATCTCGCCGCTCGACCGCATCGCCTTGAAGTAGGCGAGGACGTCCGACATGGTCTGGCGCTGGATCCGGTCCGCCGCGACCTCGAACTCCGGTGAGGTCGCCTCGCGGCCGTCCGCCGCCCGGAGCCGGATCCGGTACCTCCCGGCGGGCAGCGGCGGCAGCTCGACGCGGGCGTACGGACCGGTGGTCCAGCCGGGCACGGGCCGCACCGGTCCGACCGTCAGCGGCGCGGGCGGCGTGCCGGATGCGGCGAGCAGTTCGACCCGCCGCGGTGGCAGGCCGTCGGGCAGGACCGCGACCGCGGCCTTGGCCGCGGCCAGCCCGTAACCCAGATGCCCGACCAGCACGGCCGGCGCTTCGTCACGCATGTCACGGGATGCTAGCGCCGGTCCCGGCCGCCCCGCGCAGCCGAACAATCGCGAACACCGGCTGATTGACGCCGGGGCGACCCGGCTGAAAGCATCCAGATATCGGAGATCATCAGTCTGATAACGCCGATTCATTCAGCTGAGCACCGCGTGCTCGCTCCCTTTTCCGCGCAATAGGACCAGAGCGAGGAGTCGTCATGTCCGAAACGGCGAAAAGTGGGTTGACCCGTCGCCAGATGGTCGGTCTCATGGGTGCGGCGGGCGCGGGTCTCGCCGTGGCACCAGGGATCGGCGGCACCGAAACAGCGGCGGCGGCCCCGCCGGCCGCGCCGCGGGACCCGAAAGTGGAAGCGTTGAAGCAGGAGGCGATCAAAGCCGTCGAGAAGCGGAGCAAGCTCGTCCAGGAGATCGTCGACTCGCTCTTCAGTTTCTCGGAGTTGGGATTCCAGGAGTTCCAGACCAAGCGCTACCTGATTCCCATTCTCCGTAAGAACGGATTCTCCATCCAGGAGGGTATCTCGGGCATTCCGACGGCCTGGATGGCCACCTGGGGCTCCGGCGGGCCGGTGATCGCCATGGGGTCCGACATCGACGGCATTCCGCGGGCCAGCCAGAAGCCGGGCGTCATCGGCCGCAACCCGCTCGTCGAGCCGATGGGCTTCGACCACGCACCCGGCCACGGCGAGGGCCACAACTCCGGCATGGCGGCCGTGGTCGCCAGCGCGATCGTCCTCAAGGAACTGATGCAGCGCAACAACATCAAGGGCACGCTCAAGGTGTGGCCGGGCGTCGCCGAGGAACTGCTGGGGTCCAAGGCCTTCTACGTGCGCGACGGGTACTTCGACGACGTCGACGTCACGCTCTTCGCGCACGTCTCGTCCGGCCTGTCGGTGGACTGGGGCGCCGGCTCCGGCAACGGCCTGCTCTCGCTCGAGTACACCTTCAAGGGATCGCCCGGGCACGGCGCCTCACCGCACCTCGGGCGCAGCGCGCTCGACGCCGTGCAGCTGATGACCGCGGGGATGGAGTACCGCCGCGAGCACCTGCCCATCCAGCAACGCACCCACTTCATCATCCCGTACGGCGGCGACCAGCCGAACGTCATCCCGGAGATCGCGAAGGTCTGGTACTACTTGCGCGAGGACACCGCGGACGAGATCATCGCGCTCCGGCAGCTCGCCGAGAAGATCGCGCGGGCCGCGGCCCAGATGAGCGACACCGAGCTGGTGAAGATCCAGGTGCTGGGCGCGGCGTCGCCGCAGCACATGAACCGGCCCGTGGCCGAGGCGGCGGCCGCGAACATGGCACTCGTCGGCATGCCCAACTGGAGCGCGGACGACCACACGTACGCCAGGGCGGTCCAGGAGGCGGCCGGCAGCACCCCGCGCGGCCTGTCGACGGAGGTGGACGGGCTCTCGGGCCCGATCCCGAACCAGTACCGGCAGGGCGGCGGCTCCGACGACATCGGTGACATCTCCTGGAAGATGCCGACGATCACGATCCGGTTCCCCGCGAACATCCCGGGCGGCGGCCCGAGCCACACCTGGTGGCAGGCGCTGTCGATGGCCACCCCGATCGCACACAAGGGCACGACCACCTGCGCCAAGGTGTACGCGACGACCGTCCTCGACCTGTTGCTCACGCCCACTCTGGTGCAGGACGCGAAGGCGTACTTCCAGGCGGAGCAGGCCGGGAAGTACAAGCCGCTGATCGGCCCGGACGACAAGCCCGCCATCCACCTCAACCGCGAGCGGATGGAGCTGTGGCGGCCACGCCTGGAGAAGGTCTACTACAACCCGTCCCGCTACAAGACCTACCTGGACCAGCTCGGCATCGCCTACCCGGGCAGGTAGGCGGCACGTCGGTGGCCGGCGCACACCGCGCCGGCCACCGGTGGCGGTATCGTGCGCGGCGTGCGCGCCGACGAGCTGGTCCCGCTCGGGCGGAC
>NZ_JBFAIU010000457.1:0-4940 GCF_040654855.1 Asanoa sp. NPDC050611 | reverse complement strand
GGAACACCTGCGGTGTGCCGGAGTCGGGCGAGTAGTCGGTCACGTAGGCGACGTCGTTGTACCGATGCAACCGCGTCCCGCCGGCCGTGGGCAAGAACGTGTGAGCAGACCGTCAGCCGTTTGCGTCGGCACCGGGGACGTGGCCCCGGTCCCAGGAGGCGCGGAGGGCCGTGACCGTGGCGCTGATCGCCGGGCGGGCCGCCGAGGCCGCGCGCCAGGCGACCGTGACCCGGCGGGTCGGGCGTGGGGCGACCGGGACCGCGACCACACCGGCCGGGAGGGTCGGGCGGGCCAGGCGGGGCAGCATCGCCACGCCCAGCCCGGCGGCGACCAGGGTGAGCTGGGTTTCGAACTCGCCGACCAGGAAGTCCGGTGCCACGCCGGGGAGCACGCGCAGGAGCCACTCGTAGCAGATCGCGCCCGGTGGTGCCGCGATCCAGCGTTCGCCGCGTAGCTGGTCGCGGCGGACCGGGGTCGTCGCCGTTGCCAGGCGGTGGCCCGTCGGGACCACCAGGTCCGCGATGTCCAGGCCCAGCTCGGTCGACGCGATGCCCGGCGGGAAGGTGATCGCCGCCTCCGGCCAGTCGTCGAGGACCGCCAGGTCGACGTGGCCGCGCTGGAGCAGGTCGAGGGCGTGGTGCGGGTCGCCTTCGACCAGGCCCGTGCGTAGCGACGGGTGGTCCGCCGCCAGGCGGTGCAGGGCGTAGGGGAGCAGGCCGCGGCAGGCCGTGGCGAACGCCGCCACCGTCACCCGGCCAGTGACCGTGTCGCGCTGCGCGGCCAGCGCCGCCTCGGCCTCGTCGAGCGCCGCCAGCACCTTGGCCGCGTGCGTCGCCAGCACCCGGCCCGCCTCGGTGAGGCGGATGCGCCGGCCGTCCTTCTCGACGAGTGTGGTGCCGGTCTCCCGCTCCAGCTTGCCGAGCTGCTGCGACACGGCCGACGGCGTGCAGTGCAGCGCCCCGCTGGCCGCCAGGACGGTACCGTAGCTGGCCACGGCGTCCAGCGCGCGCAGCCGACCCACCTCGATCATGTAGTGAGGCTACCCGGTCGGTGAAGGAAAGCTCGCTGGTGCTTAAGCGTCCGGAGCCCGGACGATGACGGCGTGAAACCACGCGACATCGCTCTCGCCGTCGGGGTGGCCGCGCTCTGGGGCGTCAACTTCGTCGTCATCCGGGTCGGACTCGACCGCTTCCCGCCGCTCATGTTCAACGCCTTGCGGTTCACCCTCGCCGCGGTTCCCGCCATTTTCTTCGTCGGGCGGCCGCGGGTGCCGTGGCGGTGGGTGCTGGCCGTCGCCCTGGCGCTCGGCGTCACCAAGTTCTCGCTGCTGTTCGCCGGCATGGCGGCCGGCATGCCGGCCGGGCTCTCGTCGCTAATCCTGCAGAGCCAGGCCGTCTTCACCGTCGTCCTGGCCGTCGTGCTGCTGAAGGAGCGGCCGGGCCGGCGCCGCGTCGTGGGTCTCGCGGTCGCGGCCGCCGGTGTGGTCGTCGTGGGCGCCGGTCTCGGCAGCGACCTGCCGGGCGGCGCGTTCGCCCTCGTGATCGCCGCGGCCGCCGCCTGGGGACTGTCGAACATCGCCACCCGCAAGGCCGGCGCGACCGACATGCTCCGCTTCATGGTCTGGGTCAGCGCCCTGGCCGCACCCTGGCTGATCGCGCTGTCGCTGCTCGTCGACGGCCCGGCCACCGACCTGGCGGCGCTCCGTTCCGTCACTCCGTCGGCCGTCTTCGCCGTGCTCTTCGTCGCCGGTGCCGCCACGCTCGCCGGCTTCGCCGCCTGGGGACATCTGATCGGCCGGTACGGCGCCTCGACGATCGCTCCGTTCGCCATGCTGGTGCCGCTGTTCGGCATCGCCGGCGCCGCCCTGCTCCTGGACGAGCCGGTCCGGCCGACGGACGTCCTCGGCGGGCTGCTCGTGGTCGGCGGCGTCCTGGCCGGCCTGGTGCGGGTCCCGTTCCCCACGCCGCGCCGCGTATCTTCTCCGCGGGACATGTCGAACGGGGAGGCATGATGGGCGTTCTGTACGACTACTTCCGGGCACCGGACGCGGCCGCCGTCGCGACGTTGACGGACGAGACCGACGGCGGCCCCGGGGCCTGGGGCGGCGTCGAGCCGGTCGTCGACGCCAAGGGGATCGACCTGGCGGTCAACCTGGGCAAGGTCGTGGCGTTCGCGCGCTGGATCCGCCTGTGACCGGCGACGTGGCCGTGGGCGTGTCCAACGCGGGCACCAGGCAGGTGGCGACGGGTGCGACCGCGTTCCGGATCGCGTCGCTGACCAAGGCCTGCACGTCGACGGCCCTCGTGCTGACCATGCGCGAGCGCGGGATCCCGTTGGACACCGCGGTCAGGGAGCTGCTCGCGGACCTCGACTGGCGTGCCGACCCGGGCATCACCGTGGAACACCTGCTCGGTCAGGTCTCCGGGCTGCGCGAGTCGGTCGACGCGGCCACTGCGGCCGCCCTGGGCGACGGGCCCGACGCCCTCACCGAAGCGGCCCGGCTCGTGGCCGGCGCGGGCAACGACCGGGCGCCCGGGACACGATGGTCCTACTACAACGGGAACTACTTCCTGGCGGGCGCGATCCTCGCCGCCCTGCACGACGCGCCCTTCGAGACCGCCGTCCGGCGCACGCTGCTGGACCCGTGGCACCTGTCCAGGACGACCTTCGAGACGCCGGGCGACGCGGTCACCGGGTGGGACGGCGACACGCAGCTGCCGCACACCGCGTACCCGCGCGCCCGCCGGCCCAGCGGCGGCCTGTGGTCGTGCGTCCCCGACCTGCTGACCTTCGGCGAGCGGCTCATCGCCGACGACGTCCTCGTGAAGACGATCCGCGGCCCACGCACGAGGCCGGACGACCCCATGACCTACGGCCTCGGCTGGGCGGTGGGCCCGCATGGGCAGCTGTACCTCAACGGCCGCCTGCCCGGCTACCGCGCCGCGATGCTGCTCGTGCCGGAGCGGGAGCACGTGAGCGTCGTGCTCGCCAACCAGCAGGACGCGCTGCCCGCCGCGGCCCGGCTGCTCAGCGACCTGCAGCGACCGCTGACCGGCGACGACCTGGCGGATGCCATCGACGGCTTTGCGGCCTGACCGGGCGTCACGGGGGCTCGAGAGCACCGTCCGGGCGGCGGATCCGGACGGACCACCGCTCGTGTCCGTAGTGGTGCGGCGGATACTTCGCGGCCGCCTTCTCGTCGAGGTCGATGCCCCACCCGGGCGCGTCGGACGGCGTCAGGTAGCCGTTCACCGGCGCCAGCGTGCCCGGGAACACCTCGTGCACGGCGTCCGCGTACACGTGGCCCTCCTGGATCCCGAACGCGTGGCTCGACACGTCGAGTGCCAGGTTCGCGGCCATCCCCACCGGTGACACGTCGGCGGGGGAGTGCCAGGCGGTACGCACGCCGGACAGCTCGCACAGCGCCGTCAGCTTGCGGGCCGGGGTCAGCCCGCCGATCGCGGAGATGTGCAGCCGCAGCAGGTCGACCCCGCCGGCGGTGACCAGCCGGGCCGCGTCGGGCACCGAGCCCACCTGCTCACCCGCGGCGATCGGCACGGCCGCGGCGGCCCGCAGCTCCGGCAGCCGGTCGTAGTGCTCGGGCGCGATCGGGTCCTCGACGAAGAACAGCCGGTGCGGCTCCAGCGCCCGGCAGAGCACCAGCGCCTGCTTCACCGTCAGTCGACTGTGGACGTCGTGCAGCAGCGACACCTCGTCACCGAGCGCGGCGCGGGCCTCGGCGAACAGGCGAGGGGTGGTCGCGAGGTACTGCTCGACGTCCCACCCGTCCGGGTTGGGGGCGCCCGGATAGCCGCCAGGGATGCCCGGTGCGCCATATGTGCCGACACCCGGGCCGCCGGTCTGCAGGCGCACGTGCCGCAGCCCCTGGGACATCAGCGCACGGGCATGGTCGATGGTGTCACCGATGGTGGCCCCGCTGGCGTGCAGGTAGATCGGCACGGCCGCGCGGACCCGCCCGCCCAGCAGCTCGTACACGGGCGCACCGGCGCGCTTCCCGGCGATGTCCCACAGCGCCATGTCCAATCCGGACAGTGCGTTGTTGAGCACGGGCCCGTTCCGCCAGTAGGAGGACAGGTGCACCATGCGGGTGATGTCCTCGATGTCCGCGGGATGCCGCCCGACCACCAGCTCCGCCAGATGGTCGACGACGGCGGCCACGGCCGTGGCGCGCTGCGTGAACGTCGCGCACCCCAGCCCGTACAACCCGTCCTCGGAGGTGTCGACCCGCACCACGACGAGCGTCGCCTCGGGCGCGGTGACGATCGCCCGCACCCGGGTGATCCGCAGCGAGTCCCGTGCGGCCCACGGCGGCTGGGTCTCGACCAGGGTCATACGGGTTCCTCCTCGTGCGGCAGCGGCTGTGAGCCTAACGGCAGGAGATGGGCGGCTGTGAAGCCCAGCACCCGCCGCGCCGGCTCCAGCGCGACCGGCACCGCCCGCCCCGGAAACCGCGCCCGCACGGGCACGTCAGGCAGGAACGCCGTCAGCAGCTCCTCGGTCGGGTACGGCGCCAGCGTCTCCGGGGCGGCGACGAACAGCACGTGCGCGCCGGCCGGCGGCTCGGTCAGCGCGAGCAGGCAGGCCGCCGCCGCATCGGTCGTGTGCAGGTAGGCCCACAGCTCCAGCGCACCGGACCGCGGCGCGGCGGCGAACTCCGCCGACCGCCGGGCCAGCCGATCGAACCCGCCCAGAAAAGGGAAGCGCAGCGCCGTCACCGCCATCCCGTGCCGCCGCGCGACCATCGCGGCCGTCGCCTCGTCGGTCTGCTTGGACAGCGCGTAGGGGTCGGACACCTGCAGCGGATGCCGCGCGTCGAGCGGCAGGTAGACGGGGCGATCGTGAAGTGCGTCGCGACCAACATCTGCGGCAGTGACCAGCACATGGTCCGCGGCCGCACCACCGCGCCGGCCGGCCTGATC
>NZ_JBFAIU010000456.1:0-4955 GCF_040654855.1 Asanoa sp. NPDC050611 | reverse complement strand
CGCTGGCGATGTTGATCCTCATCGTGATCCCTTCCTCAGCCACCGCTCGACGATGGGTTCCAGCGGCGTCGTGTCGATGTGATGGAACTTGTAACGGCCCTCGCGCCGGGTTTCGAGCAGGCCCGCTTCCGCCAGGACGTCGAGGTGCTGCGAGATCGCCTGGCGTGACGAGCCGAGCCCGTGCTTGTTCACCAGGCGCGCGCAGATCTCGAAGAGCGTCTGCCCGTCGCGGTCGGTCAGCTCGTCGAGGATCGCGCGGCGCGTCGGGTCGGCCAGAGCCTTGAAGACGTCGCCCACATCACAGAACGTTATGCAAGTAACCACTTGCCTGTCAAGGGCACTACGGCTTCCGGGCGAGTCCCCCGTAGACGGAGACCTGGGTGTCGGTCGGCGGTGCGCCGGCGCCGGCGTCGGGCCGCCAGGCCGGCAGCACCTGCACGCCCGGGTCGACCAGGTCGAGGCCGTCGAAGAACCGCTCGATCGCGGGCTTGGCGCGGACCTGCATGGTCACGCCGCTGCGCCGGTAGACCGCCGCGACGCCCTCCCACGCGGCCGGGTCGAAGTCGCCGGTGAGGTGGGACAGGGCCAGGTAGCTGCCCGACGGCAACGCGTCGAGGAGGCGCGCGACGATGGCGTACGGGTCGTCGTCGTCACCGACGAAATGCATGATCGCGATGAGCAGGAGACCGACCGGCTGGTCGAGGTCGATGGTGGCGCGCAGTGCCGGCGACGCGAGCAGCTTGTCGACGTCGCGCAGGTCGGCGTCGAGGTATTCGGTGCGCCCCTGCACGCTGCCGCTGAGCAGGGCCCGGGCGTGGGCGAGCACCATCGGGTCGTTGTCGACGTAGACGACCCGCGCCTCGGGCGTGACGGCCTGGGCGACCTCATGGACGTTGGGTGACGTCGGGATGCCGGTGCCGATGTCGAGGAACTGGCGGATGCCGGCCTCGGCGGCGAGATGACGCACGACGCGGCGCAGGAACGCGCGGTTCTCGCGGGGCGGGATCCTGCTGTGGGGGTTGGCCCGCATGCCGGCCTCGGCGGCGGCGCGGTCGGCCGCGAAGTTGTCCTTGCCGCCCAACAGGTAGTCGTAGACCCGGGCCGGATGCGGTCGGTCGGCCTGCAGATGCGGCGCGGCAGTCTCGTCGGTCATCGCGCTCGGCCTCCTCGTCACCCTGGCGGACGCAGTCATGCTAGTCGGTCGATGGCGTCCACCAAGGTCTCCCGACCCCCCACATTGCCCGGTACGACCACCTGGACCGTCCCGTCGTCGTGGTCCCACACCGAGATCCCCGCCGCGAGCTGTCCGCGCACCCGTGCCCGGGTCGCGCGCAGCGCGGTCCGGGCGACCTCGGCGGAGGTGATCCCACCCTTGGTGACGACGGTGCCGGCCTCGGCGCCCGCGACCGCCGCCGCCAGCGCCCGCATGACCGCCTCGCCGTGGACCAGGGAATCGTGCTCCGGGCGCCGGACGCGTTCGGTGCTGAGCACGGCGATGCCGGACGTCTGAAGCCGGTGCCGCACCTGGGCCGCCGCCGCGCGGCCCGCCGCTTCCGGGTCCGCGAGGGCCGCGTCGGTCGGCACTTCCACGACCGTCGCGCCGAGGCTGTCCAGCAGGGCCGTCAGTTGGGCGGTGGCCGCGGCGGTGTGCGAGCCACAGACGACCATGATCCCGGGGCGGCTCGTCGCCACCGGACGCTCGAGGTAGCCGGTGCTTCGGCAACCCGCACAGATCGCCGCCAGTGGCGCGGCGCACCGGACCACGATGTCGTCGCGGGCGGCGAGGGCGGATCCGAGTCCATTGTGGATGAGCGAGATGTCCGCGTCGGTCCGGGCGTCGGGCACGACGAACTCGCCCGGGCCGGCGGACACGAGGGCTGCCGCCACCGCGTCTCCCCCGCTTGCGCGGAGTGCGTCCAGCGGCACCGGGATGCCACGGCGGTCGCCCTTCTCGCGGACGTACCCGACGAGGTTCGAGCTGCGGAAGCCGAAGACGGGGTCGCGGGCGAACTCGGTCTCGCCGACGGGGGTGTCCACCCCGTCGATCTCCGCCCGGTGCACGCCACCGACCGTGGTGCGGCCGCCCTCCGGGAACGCCGGCACGAACAGCACACAGCCGCCGGCGCCGGCGAACACGTCCGACTCCGCGAACACGTGGCCGCGCAGGGTCGAGTCGCCGCGGAGCACCGGCAGGACCGGGCGGCCGAGCGCGACCGCCGCGGCCCGCAGCTCGGCGCGGATGCGGCGGGCCAGCGCCACGGCGTCCGGCCGGGCCAGGGCGCGCGAGTTGGTCTGCAGGTAGACCGACGGCCGGTCGCGCAGGGCCGCCACGATCGCCGCCGTGTCCCAGCGCAGGAGCACCGTCGCCCCCGTCGCCGACTGGGTGCCGGTGGGGTCGTCGTCCAGGACCGCGGTCAGCATCGTCAGTGGAGGTGCGATCCGCCGTTGACGTCGATCGTCGCGCCGGTCAGGTAGGACGCGTCCGGTGAGGCCAGGAACGCGATCACCCCGGCCACGTCGTCGGGCGTGGCCAGGCGACCGAGGAGCGTCGTGCCCGCCAGCTCGGCCTTGCGTTCCGCGCTCAGCGCACCGGCGAAGATGTCGGTGTCCACGAGGCTCGGTGCGACCGCGTTGACCGTGACGCCCGTGTCGCCGAGCTCCCGGGCGAGCGTCCTGGTCAGGCCGAGGATCGCGGCCTTGCTGGCGGAGTAGTGCGAGGCGCCGAAGACACCGCCGCCGCGCTGGGCCGAGACCGACGACAGGTTGACGATCCGGCCGTGGCCGCGGGCGCGCATCCCGGGCAGCACCGCCTGGGTGACCAGGAACGTGCCGCGCACGTTGACCGCGAAGACGCGTTCCCACTCGGCGAGCGTGATGTCCTCGAAGCGGGTGGGCGCGGTGATGCCGGCGATGTTCGCGAGCACCGTCACCGGCGGCAGTGCGGCCTGCGCGGCACCGACGGCCGCGGCGACGGATGCCTGGTCGGTCACGTCGACGTGTGCCGAGAACACCGCCGGGCTGCCGGCCGCGGCGGCATCGCGGGCCGTGTCGGCGGCACCGGCCGCGTCGATGTCGAGCACGGCCACCGCGTGGCCGAGCCCCGCGAAGCGCAGGGCGGTGGCGCGACCGATGCCGCGCCGGGAGCCGCCGCCCGTGATCAGGATGGTGCCGGCATCGGGGCCCACCGCCTCATTCTGCCCCCGCTCCGGCCGTAGTGCCCGTGCAGCACCCGTGGCTGCGGATAGGGTCGTGGGTATGGAAGCAGTAGCCACCGGCTGGCCAGCGCTTCCGGTCTCGGCCTGGCAGCCCACGCGCGACACGGTGCACCTGTGGACCCAGATCGTCGGCAAGACCCGGCTGGCCCTCGCCCCGCCCGCCAACCACTGGTGGAACGTCACCCTCTACGTGACCGGCACGGGCCTGACGACCTCGTTGATGCCGTACGGCGACGGCGGCGTCGAGGTCGCCTTCGACTTCGTCGAGCACGCGCTGGACATCCGCACGACGGCGGGTGCGACCCGGCGCATGCGGTTCGAGCCGCGCAGCGTCGCCGACTTCTTCGCCGAGTACCGCAGGCACCTCGGCGACCTCGGCATCGACGTGCGGATCAACAAGATGCCGGTCGAGCTGCCCGACGTGGTGCCGTTCGACGAGGACGAGGCGCACGACTCGTACGACCCGGCCGCCATGCACGCGTTCTGGCGTTCGCTGGTGTCGGCGGACCGCGTCTTCGCCGGTTTCCGCGCCGAGTTCCGCGGGAAGGCGAGCCCGGTGCACTTCTTCTGGGGCGCGTTCGACCTGGCGGTGACGCGGTTCTCCGGCCGCCCGGCGCCGCAGCACCCGGGCGGCATCCCGAACTGCCCGGACCGGGTCATGTGGGAGGCGTACTGCGACGAGGTGTCCAGCGCCGGCTACTGGCCCGGCGGGGCGGAGGAGGGCGTCTTCTACTCCTACGCCTACCCGGAGCCGGAGGGCTTCCGCGACCAGCCGCCCGGCGCCCGTGCCTGGTACGACGGCGACCTGGGCGAGTTCGTGCTGCCCTACGCCACGGTGCGGGCGGCCGCCGACCCGGACGCGATGCTGCTGGAGTTCCTGCGCACCACGTACCGGGCCGCGACCACGTCGGGCACCTGGCCCGCCTGAGCCGTCGGCAGTCGACGCTGCCGGAAACGGCGGAGGAACAAGGATCTCGTCACACGACGGCGACGGCGTCGATCTCCACGAGGAACTCCGGGCCGAGGTTGGCGACGACGTGCACGGTGATCGCGGGCGGCGGGTCGGCCCGGTTCCACACCTCCTGGAACGCCGCGACACCCTCGTCGAACGACTGGCCGGCGACCGTGGCGATCCGCCAGTGCACGATGTTGGCCAGGGTCGCGCCCTCGCTCTCCAGGATGGTGGCGAGGTTGCGGAACGCCTGCCTGGCCTGCTCGGCCATCGTGGGACCGACCACCTTGCCGTCGGCGCCGACACCGTTCTGCCCGCCGATGTAGATCGTCTTGGTCGGCTGCTCCACCACGACCGCCTGGCTGAACGCCGGGCTGCGGTGCATTCCCTCCGGGTTGACGTGCCGTACGCCCATGATGTGCCCCTCCGTCTTTGACACCGGTTATAGCGGTTACAGTCCCGACACTAGTTATAGTGGTGTCGTGAGCGCAACCGGACGGCGCCTGGACGACCCGAAAGGGGGCTCGTTCTGGTTCGACGCGGGCGCGGTCTGCCTGGATTTCGCGCACTCGGGCGGCGAGGGGCAGTACGCCGTGTTCGAGTCCTTGCACGAGCCGGCGGACCTGGCGGGCTGGCTGGCCGAGCCGCCGCTGTCCGTGGTGGTCACGACGCCGATCACGATCCCGGAACTGCGCGCCGCCAAGGCGCTCCGCCAGGCGATCTGGGACGCGGCACACGCGCAGGCGGACGGTCGCCCGCTACCCGGGCCGGCGGTCGAGACGATCAAC
>NZ_JBFAIU010000455.1:0-4966 GCF_040654855.1 Asanoa sp. NPDC050611 | reverse complement strand
AGCTGGTGTACATCGTGGTCGCGGCGACCGTCGACGCGTCGAGCTCCTGTGCGGCCCAGCGGGCGAGCTTGAGCTCCGGGTGTGCGGTGACCCCGAACCGCTGATGGCTCGGTTCATGACCAGTGGCCCGGGCACGCCCACCGCCGGGACCGACAGTGACGGCGCGAGGACACCGAGCGCTCTGTTCGTAGCGGCGACCTTCGGCACGCCGCAGCCCGAACAGCGCCGTTACGAAGGGTAGCGACATGAAAGCATTCCGCCGCACATTGGTTGCGGCCACGCTGGCATTGGTGGGCATAGCGACGGCGGCGGCACCCGCCGCGGCCATCACCGGCGGCGAGCCGGACGGCAACCGTCATCCCAACGTCGGACTGATCCTGTTCTACCAGCCCGACGGCCGCTTCCGCTGCTCCGCGACGCTGGTCTCGCCGACGGTTCTGATCACCGCCGCACACTGCACCACCGGCACGCTCGGCAGCACCCTGGTCACCTTCGACTCGGTCATCGCGGAGCAACCGCCGAGCCCGTTCCCGGCCGCCGCCGATCCGAGCGCCGGCTACACCCCGGAGGAGATCACCGCTGCCGGCTATCTGTCCGGCACCGCCTACACCCACCCGGAGTACTCCGACTTCACCGACCTGGCCAACTGGAACGACGTCGGCGTCATCGTGCTCGACGAACCGGTCACCGGCATCACGCCCGCGACCCTCGCCCCGACGAACTACCTCGACCAGTTCGCCCAGCCTGTCCTCAACAGCACGACCTTCGACGTGGTCGGCTACGGCACCGAGGTCCGCAAGCCGGAGACCGGGCCGCAGAAGCCGCAGCCGATGAGCTACCCGCTGATCCGCCGTTACACCACCTCGCCGGGCCAGAAGCTCACGCCGCAGATTCTCCAGCTCAACGGCAACCCCAACGACACCCGCGGTGGCGGTGGCACGTGCTTCGGAGACTCGGGCGGCCCCGTCTTCCGCAACGGCTACATCGTCGCGGTGACCAGCTACGGCTACACCGACAACTGCCGCTACCTCGGCGGCTACCAGCGCGTGGAGATTCCCGTGGTCCAGCACTGGCTGGCCGATTTCGTCTGAGGCGTCAGCGCCCGACCACGTCACCGACGTGGCGTGGTCGGGCAGTCACCCGCCGCGCCGTGTGATGTGGGGCCGCGCCGAGACGCTGTTCCTGTCGTGCAACAGGCCGCTGACACCGCCTCACCAGGGAGTACGCGACGATGAGCGCGGACGTCTTCGTCGACCGGACCGGCCGGCGCCGCCGCATCCTGACCTGGCTCGCGGTCGCCGCCGCGGCCGCCCTGCTCGGCGCGCTCGGGCTGCTCGGTGCCGGCGTGTTCGCCGGCGCGCCGCTACCGCTGCGCGGTTGGACCGAGCACGGCGGCTCAGCGCCAGGGCCCGACACCGCTGTGATCGGCCCGGCACCGGCATCGACTCCCGCCGCGGTCCCCGCGACACCGACACGGGCTGTCGCGCCGAGCGTTCCCCCGCGCGCCACACGCTCCGCGGTTGCCCCGACCGGCCCGTCTTCCGGTGCGTCCGACCAGCCCGGACGACGGGTCGGGGCCGACAACCGGCCGACCGCCAAGCCGAGCCACCCCAATCCCAAGGCCGGCTGATGCCCGCCGGACACCGGCCGCGCCACGTCGCGCGGCGCGACCCGCGCGCCCACTGGCTGCTGTTCGCGCTCGCTCTCGTCGTGCTGCTCGCCGCCCTCGCGTTCGACGGCTACGCCCGCGGCGCGGGCGGCGGATCCGGTCGGCCGGAATCCACGTCGGCTGCTGCCGCCGCTCCACTCGACGGCCCGTTCGTCCGCGCCCAACAGGGCCGACAGGTGACCCGCTCGTTGCCCGCGAAAACGATCGCGCTCACCTTCGACGACGGCCCCGACCCGACCTGGACGCCGCGGGTCCTCGACGTGTTGCGCCGCCACGGCGTACCCGGCACGTTCTTCGCCGTCGGATCGCGGGTCGACGCGGAGCCGGCGCTGACCCGGCGGATCGTCGACGAGGGCCACGACCTCGGCTCACACACCTTCACCCACGCCGACCTCAGCAGCGCCGCGACCTGGCACCGGCACCTCGAGCTGAGCCTGACCCGCAACGCCATCGCGGGCGCGACCGGCCGACAGGCCCTGCTGTTCCGGCCGCCGTTCTCCTCGCGCCCGGGCGACGTGACCGCGGCCGACCTCTCGGCGCTGCGCGACGCCACCGGCCAGGGCCAGATCGCGGTCCTCGCCGACCTGGACACCAACGACTGGCGCCGGCCCGGCGTCGACTCCATCGTCCGGGCGGGCACACCGGCGGGCGGGACGGGTGCGGTGATCCTCATGCACGACGGCGGCGGTGACCGCGCCCAGACCGTCGCCGCCCTGGACGTGCTGATCCCTCGCCTGCAACGGCAGGGCTACCGGTTCACCACGGTGTCGTCGGCACTCGGCGTGGCGGCACCGACCGCGTCGACCGTCGACCGCGCGCGGGGCACCGCGTTGCGCTGGTTCCAGGCCCTCGGCGCGGGCCTGTCCACCGTCATGACCTGGCTGCTGGGTGTGGCGCTGGTGCTCGGCCTGGCACGGCTGGCGTTCCAGGCGGCGTGCGCGTGGCGACACGCCCGGCGCCGGCCTCGGCGCCCGGCGCGGGCCGTGTGGGCACCGGTCTCGGTCATCGTGCCGGCGTACAACGAAGCCGCGAACATCCGGGCGACCGTGCTCTCGCTGATCCGGGGGGACCATCCGGCCGTCGAGGTGATCGTCGTGGACGACGGCTCCACCGACGGTACGGCGGACATCGTCGAACGGCTGCGCCTGCCCGGAGTCCGCGTGATCCGCCAACGCAACGCCGGCAAGCCCGCCGCGCTCAACACCGGCATCGCGTACGCCCGCGCCGACCTGCTCGTCCTCGTCGACGGCGACACGATCTTCCAACCGGACACCATCCACCGCCTCGTGCAGCCGTTCGCCGACCCGCGCGTCGGTGCGGTGTCGGGCAACGCCAAGGTCGCCAACCGTGGCCGGCTGCTGGGCCGTTGGCAGCATCTCGAATACGTGATCGGCTTCAACCTCGACCGCCGCACCTACGCGCTGCTGCGCTGTATGCCCACGATCCCCGGGGCGGTCGGCGCGTTCCGCCGGGCCGCCCTGCGCGACACCCGCGGCGTCCCCGGCGACACGCTCGCCGAGGACACCGACCTGACCATGGCCGTCCACCGAGCCGGCTGGGAGGTCGCCTACGCCGAACGCGCGATCGCCTGGACCGAGGCGCCCGCGACGCTACGTCAGTTGTGGCGGCAGCGGTACCGCTGGGGCTACGGCACCATGCAGGCGATGTGGAAGCACCGTGCCGCGCTGCGCGAACGCGGCGCCGGCGGTCGGCTCGGGCGCCGGGCCCTGCCCTACCTCACGGTGTTCCAGGTCGCGTTGCCGCTGGCCGCGCCCGCGGTCGACGTCTTCGCCATCTACGGCCTGCTCTTCCTTCCCCCGTCCCGGTTGGCCACCGGCTGGCTGCTTCTTCTGCTGCTCCAGGCGGCAACCGCCGCGTACGCCCTGCGCCTGGACGGCGAGTCCCTCCGACCGTTGTGGAGCCTGCCGTTCCAGCAGGTGCTCTACCGCCAGATCATGTACCTGGTCGTCGTGCAGGCGGTGGTCACCGCCCTGCTCGGCAGCCGCCTGCGTTGGCACCGCATGGCTCGCACCGGAGCGGCCGCCGGACTTGCGGCGGAGCTCACCACGCGCAGGCCGCAAGCCCCGACGCGTTGACATCACCGCCGCGCGCCGACCGGCCACAATGGCGGGATGGTCCGCCGTCCCACGCTCCGGTCGTTGTTCCCGGGTGTCGCCACGCTGCGCCACTACGACCGCCGGTGGCTGCGCGGCGACCTGCTCGCCGGGGTGACGGTCGCCGCGTACCTCGTGCCGCAGGTGCTGGCGTACGCCACCGTCGCGGGCCTGCCGCCGGTCGCCGGCCTGTGGGCGATCCTGCCCGCCCTCGCCGTCTACGCCGTGCTCGGCAGCTCGCGCCTGCTCTCCATCGGGCCGGAGTCGACGACGGCCCTCATGACCGCGGTCGTCGTGGGACCGCTGGCCGCCGGCGACCCGGCCCGCTACGCCGGGCTCGCGGCCGCGCTCGCGCTCGTGGTCGGCGGGCTGTGCCTGATCGCCTGGCTGCTCCGGCTGGGGTTCGTCGCCGACCTGTTGTCGCGCCCGATCCTGGTCGGCTACCTCGCCGGCGTCGCGCTGATCATGATCGTGGGACAGCTCGACAAGCTGACCGGCGTACCCGTGGAAGGCGAGTCCTTCTACGCGCAAGCGAGCTCGTTCTTCGCCCACCTGACCGAGGCCGACGTCGCCACCCTCGTGTTCGCCGCCGTCGTCCTCGTGTTCCTCTTCGGCGTCCAGCGCCTCGTGCCCGTCGCACCGGCACCGCTGCTCGCGGTGCTGCTGGCCACCGCCGCCGTCGCCCTCTTCGGCCTGGAACGGCACGGCATCCAGGTCATCGGCACCGTCCCGCGCGGCCTGCCCACGGTCTCGCTGCCGGCGTTCGAGCAGCTCAAGGACCTCGTGCTGCCGGCGCTCGGTGTCCTGCTGGTCGGCTACACCGACAACATCCTCACCGCGCGCGCGTTCGCCGGCCGCCGCGACGGCGCGCCCGGGTCGCACGAGGTCGACGCCAACCAGGAGCTGGTCGCGCTCGGGGTCGCCAACGTCGGCGCGGGCCTGCTGCACGGCTTCCCGATCAGCAGCAGCGGCAGCCGCACCGCGCTGGCGAGTGCGGTCGGCGCCCGGACGCAGCTCTACTCCCTCACGACGCTGGCCTTCGTCGTGGCCACGCTGCTCTTCCTGGGTCCGCTGCTGACCCACTTCCCCACCGCCGCCTTGGGCGCGATCGTGGTGTACGCCGCCGTCCGGCTCGTCGCCAGCGTCGCCAGCCCGATGGCCATCAGCACGTACGAGAACAGCC
>NZ_JBFAIU010000454.1:0-4967 GCF_040654855.1 Asanoa sp. NPDC050611 | reverse complement strand
GGACCCGCTCCTTGAGCGCCGCGACGTCGGCGTCGTCGACCAGCTCGTGGTCGACCGCGGGCACCCGGTCCTGCCAGAGCTGCGGCTCGGCCGGCACCAGCGCGCCCAGGTAGCGCTGGATCGGGCCCAGGTCGCGGTGGGTCAGCTTGAACCACGCCTTGGCGAACGCCTGGGCGAACTCCTGCGGGTTCTCGTAGAACCGGCGCGAGATCTCCTCGTAGATCGGGTCCACGCGCAGGGCGAGGTCGGTGGTGAGCATCATCGGCGCGTGCCGCTTGGCCGGGTCGTGCGCGTCGGGCACGAGGTCGGCGCCGGCGCCGGCGGCGGGCTTCCACTGCTTGGCGCCGGCCGGGCTCTCGGTCTGCTCCCACTCGAAGCTGAACAGCGTCTCGAAGAACGTGTTGTCCCACGTGGTGGGCGTGGCGGTCCAGGCGCCCTCGAGGCCGCTGGTGATGCTGTCGGCGCCCTTGCCGGTGCCGTGCGCGCTCTTCCAGCCGAGGCCCTGCTCGTGGATGGCCGCGCCTTCGGGCTCCGCGCCGACGTGGTGCGCCGGGCCGGCGCCGTGCGCCTTGCCGAACGTGTGCCCGCCGGCGATCAGGGCGACGGTCTCCTCGTCGTTCATCGCCATCCGGCGGAACGTCTCGCGGATGTCCCGGGCCGCGGCGAGCGCGTCCGGGTTGCCGTTCGGGCCTTCCGGGTTGACGTAGATGAGGCCCATCTGCACGGCGGCCAGCGGGTTGGCGAGCTGGCGGTCGCCGCTGTAGCGCTCGTCACCGAGCCAGGTGCCCTCGTTGCCCCAGTTGATCTGCTCGGGCTCCCAGGTGTCGGCGCGGCCACCGGCGAAGCCGAAGGTCTCGAAGCCCATCGACTCCAGGGCGACGTTGCCGGCCAGCACCATCAGGTCGGCCCAGGACAGCTTCTTGCCGTACTTCTTCTTGACCGGCCAGAGCAGGCGGCGGGCCTTGTCGAGGTTGCCGTTGTCGGGCCAGCTGTTCAGCGGCGCGAAGCGCTGGTCGCCGGCGCTGGCACCGCCGCGGCCGTCCCAGATCCGGTAGGTGCCGGCGCTGTGCCAGGCCATCCGGATGAACAGCGGGCCGTAGTGGCCGTAGTCCGCCGGCCACCACTCCTGCGAGGTCGTCATGACAGTGTGGATGTCGGCCTTGACCTCGGCCAGGTCGAGGGTCTTGAACTCCTCGGCGTAGTCGAAGTCGGCGTCCATCGGGTCGCCCGCCGGCGGCTTCTGGTGCAGGACGGTCAGGTCGAGCTGGTTCGGCCACCAGTCCCGGTTCGCCCTCGCCCGCGCCTGGTTGTCACTTGCCACGTTGCTCTTCTCCTTGAGCTCGTAAAGGTGCCGGCCCGGGCGACCCCGGGGCTGCCACGCACGCACAGAGTCTGGACACTTTTCTGGATTGAGTCAAGAAAGGGCGTGTCGCGCGTCACGGGTCACCGGGAGGCGGTGGTGACCTCTTCCATCGACGGTT
The DNA here is from genome assembly GCF_040654855.1 of Asanoa sp. NPDC050611. Lineage (NCBI taxonomy): Bacteria > Bacillati > Actinomycetota > Actinomycetes > Micromonosporales > Micromonosporaceae > Asanoa > Asanoa sp. NPDC050611. The sequence goes on along the minus strand of NZ_JBFAIU010000454.1, from coordinate 3,486 downwards.
TCGCGTCCGCCGGCGGCACGACGAACGCCCGGTCGACGACGAGCAGGAACCAGCCGATCGTGCCGCCGGCGAGGACGCCGACCAGCGCGTACAGCGTGTCGGAATCCGCGGCGTTGACCGGCACGTTGCCGGACAGGGCCGTGAACCAGGACGCCACCGGCACCACGTAGGCGGTCAACAGCAGGGCGAACAGCACGAGGGCCGGATAGACCACCAGGAGTACGAGCAGCTTCGGCAACTGCTGCAGCCACGGCAACGGCGCCCGGGGCAGGTCGCCGGTCACCAGGGCCACGCCCGCTAGCAACAGTGCGCCCAGCAGCATCATCGGCGTCAGCCGTGTCCCCGGCGCGAGCACCCGGCTGAGCAGCAGCGTGACCGCCGCGCCGGCGACGATCACGCCGGCCGCCACGAGCCGGGCCCTCGACCGGTCGGGTGCCGCGGTCCAGGCGAGCGCCAGGGCCAGCACGGTGAAGAGCACACCGAGGATCGCGGCAGCCGGGGTGAGCGCCGCCTCGGTGTCGGTCGGCGACTCCATGCCCGCGGCCAGTGGGGCCAGGGACGCGGCGATCGAGGCGCCGAGGACGAGCGGGCGGCGGCGTGGCCGCCCGTCACCGACCCGGCGGAGCACGACTGTCGGCACGGCGACCGCGGCGAGCCCGCCGACCACCGCCAGCACCGTCGCGACCGCGTCACCCTCGAGGCCGGCCCGGTCGACGGCCAGGTCGACGCCGATCCAGCCGGCCGCGGTGACCGGCGCGACCCAGCGGGACAGGCCCGCGCCGCGGCCGGCGAGGCAGATCGCCAGCGCGATCGCGACGACGGCGCAGAACCGTAGGTCGCGGGCCCAGTAGGTGTTGTTCTCCGCGTAGACGAAGGCGAAGTCGCCCGGCCGCTCGGCGAGCGGCTGCCACAGGGCCACGTCGAGGGCCCACAGGACCGCCGCGGTGAGCGCACTCCCCACCGCGACCGCACCACGCCCGTCAATCCGCATGGACGGAACCGTAGACCACCCGGACGGGTGACGCGACTATCCGAGCCGCTCGACCAGCACGACGGTCACCTTCGCACCGGCCTCCTTGCCGATCGCCTTGCGCACCTCGGCCTTGACAGGCAGCTTGTGCCGCCCGTCGCCCATCGCCATGAACGAGCTCTCGAACGGGTGACCGTCGATCGTGCCGCGCACCTTCACCAAGCCGCGGGTGCCGAAGTAGGCGACCGAATCCGGCCAGACCACATAGGTGTGTCCGCCTTTGGCCGGGCTCTTCACCAGCGCGGCGCTGAACTCCCGGTCGAGCGGACCTTGTTTGTCTGCCACGACCGCAGTATCGCACCCGTGTCCGGTCACGTCCGTTTGGCGTAGTTGGCGATTTCCCCGAAGTCCAACATCACGCAGGCCTCGTCACCGAGCACCTCGGCGTCGTGTCCCGGCTCGATGGCCAGCACGTCGCCGGGGCCGACCTCCATCGTCGGGCCGTCGTCCATGCTGATCCGCATCCGTCCGGACAGGACGTAGCCGAGGTGCGAGGTCATGCAGGACGGCGTGCCGGCGATGGGGCCGATGTTGGTCGACCACCGCCACCCCGGCTCGAACCGGGCGCGGCTGACCGGCCGCCCGGCAACCGTGACGAGCTCCGCGAAACCCTTGCCCTCGAACATCCGCTTCTCGTCGGGCTTGTCGAAGGTCCTGCTCTCCAAGCCGTTCATCGCAACTCCCCGAAAGGTGCCCCTCGTCCGACGCTACCGCCGGGCGGGGTCGTCCGGCGCGGGTTGGCGGAGTTCGGCGGCGCCGGGACCGGACAGTCGCGGCAGCAACACGGGGCGCCCCGTCATCAGCAGCAGGATCGCGTCGATGGGGCCCTCGACCACAGGACCGGTGCCGGCCCGGAAGTCCGCGTCGGTGGCCGCGAACGCGTACCCGCGAAGAGGTTTCATGGCACGGAACAACCAAGGCCGGGACCAGATCCGGGTGGCACACGCGGCCGCGGCGTGGGCGGGCATGTCGTGCCGGCGACCCAGCGGGAGCATGATGTCCTGGCTGTGCACGAGGACGTCGATTAGGGCCTCGTTGTCCGTCATGAACGGCACGTGCCGCCGGGAGCCGATGTGGCCCCGGATCTCGGCGATCAGGGCAGCGGTCGGCGCCGAGGCCTTGGCGGCGGTCGCGTCGCGGACCGCGCGGTCGACGTTGCCGCGGGCGCGGACGACGTCGCGCAGCGCCCGGCCCACCTGGAGGTGCTGGAAGGTGAGGTGGGCGGCCACGTCGCGCACCGTCCACTCCGCACAGAGGGACGGCCGGCCCCACTCCTCATCGGAAAGCTCCTCGAGTTGGTCGGTGAGGGCGCCGCGCTGGGCGTCGATCACCCGCCACAGCTCGTCACGGTCCATCGGTGCCTCCCAGCAACGCTTCCACCAGCGGGGTGAGCCGCCCGGCCGGGTCGAAGGCCGGGTCGGGGTTGGCGAGCTCGTGCAGGACCAGGCCGGTGTACGCGTTCGCGATGATGGCGGCGTCCCGCTCCGGGTGCGGCGACCCGGACACCCGCAACCACATGGCGAACCAGGCGTCGACCCGCCGGCCCGCGGCCAGCAGCCGGTCGCGCAGCGCCGGGTCGTGCGCGGCCTCGACGAGGATGACGTAGCGGGCCAGCGTCAGCGTCCGGTGTGGACCGACGGCCGCGTGGGCGACCGCGGTCAGCACGGCGGCCAGCTCGGCCGGTGAGGCCGGCGCCCGCTCGGCGGCCAGCGCGTCCCAGATCGCCCTCTCGCGCTCGGCGAACCGCTCCACGACGCCGCCGAGGAGAGCGTCGCGCGTGCGGAACAGGTTGGACGTCGCGCCGGCGGGCAGGCCGGCCTCGGCGTCGACGGCGCGGTGCGTGACGGCCCGCACCCCGCCCGCCCCGAGCAGGGCGATAGCGGCATCGAGGACGTCGTCGCGGCGGCTCACACCACGAGACTACATCCGTAGTGAGATCGACTACAAGCGTAGTCGCTTCTTCAGCAGGTCGGCGGCGGTGCCCCACAGCCCGCGGCGGAAGACCAGCACCACCACGACGAACAGCGCGCCGGTGACCAGGCCGACCGCCTCGAAGCCCGAGAACGACAGCCAGTCCTCCAGGCGCACCAGCAGCACCGCGCCCACCACCCCGCCCCAGAGCGTGCCGATGCCGCCGAGCACCACCATCACCACCGCCTTGCCGGAGGTGGTCCAGTGCAGCGTGTCGAGCGTGACGAAGCGGTGCGCCATCGCGAACAGGCCGCCGCCCAGGCCCGCGATGAACGCCGAGAGCACGAACGCGAGGAGCTTGTAGCGGTGCACGGGGTAGCCGAGCGCCCGGGCCCGGGCCGGGTTGTCGCGGATGCCGACCAGCACCCGCCCGAACGGCGAGTGCACGATCCGCCAGGCTGCCCAGAGCCCGAGCAGCACCACGGGCAGCGCCGCGTAGTAGAAGTAGTACGCGTCGGTCAGGTCCAGCCCGAACAGCTCGCGCG
>NZ_JBFAIU010000453.1:0-5019 GCF_040654855.1 Asanoa sp. NPDC050611 | reverse complement strand
CCGGACCGCGGCCGGCAGGGCGTATCCGTCGCGGGACACGGTGACGGCGGGCAGGCGGCCGCCGGCGCCCGTGGGCAGCGCGGCGACGAGCTGGACCTCCGACGCGCCGATCTTCGCCACCGAGACGGGCAGCGGGCTGTCGGCGTACGCCGGCGTCCCGGTCAACAGCAGCGTCGCGAGCGCACCGGCGGCGCCCGCCAGCGCGGGCCGGGTCACCACGGTGGGCTCTCGAACAGGCCGGGCGGCACGGGCACACCGGCGTCGGCGAGGGTGTCCAGGAAGCGCGGCCGCAGGCCCGTCCACCGCAGCGTCCCCTGGTGCCGCCCGTGCTCGTCGAAGCCGGCGCGATGGTCGAAGACGAACAGGTCCTGCAGCGTCACGACCTCGCCCTCCATGCCGATCACCTCGGCGACCTGGGTGACCCGGCGGGCGCCGTCGCGCATCCGCTCCTGGTGGATGATCAGGTCGACGGCGGACGAGACCTGCTCGCGGATCGCCCGCACCGGCAGGTCGAGGCCGGCCATCATGGCCATCGTCTCGAGGCGGGCGATCGAGTCCCGCGGCGCGTTGGCGTGCACGGTCGTCAACGATCCGTTGTGGCCGGTGTTCATCGCCTGGAGCATGTCGAGCGCCGCGCCGTCGCGGACCTCGCCGACCACGATGCGGTCGGGCCGCATCCGCAGCGCGTTGCGGACCAGGTCGCGGATCGTGATCTCGCCACGGCCCTCGATGTTCGGCGGGCGGGCCTCCAGCCGCAGCACGTGCTCCTGGCGCAACTGCAGCTCGGCCGCGTCCTCGATGGTGACGATCCGCTCGTTGGCCGGGATGAACCCGGACAGCACGTTGAGCGTCGTCGTCTTGCCGGAGCCGGTGCCGCCACTGATCACGACGTCGAGGCGACCGCGTACGCACGCGTAGAGCAGCTGGGCCAGCTCCGGGCTCACCGTGCCGAACCCGATCAGGTCCTCGACCGTGAACGCCTCGCGGGCGAACTTGCGGATCGTCAGCATCGGGCCGTCGAGCGCGATCGGCGGCAGCACCACGTTGACCCGGCTGCCGTCGGGCAGCCGGGCGTCGACCATCGGGCTCGCCTCGTCGACCCGCCGGCCCACCCGCCAGACGATCCGGTCGATCACCCGCCGGAGGTGCTCCTCGTCGACGAACGCCGCGTCGACCTGGTGGATCTGGCCGAACCGCTCCACGTAGATCCGGTCCGGCCCGTTCACCATGATCTCGGTGATGTCCGGGTCGCGCAGCAGCGGCTCGACCGGGCCGTGCCCGAGGATCTCGTCGATCAGCTCGGCCGCCACCCGCGCCGGGTCGGCCACCGCGAGCGGCGAGTCGTCCCGCGCCAGCACGTCGTTGATGGTCTCCCGGACCTTCTGCTCCAGCGCCGCGTCGCCGGTGCGGCGGTCGTAGAGCTGCGGTCCGAGGATGGCCAACAGCTCACGGTGTACGCGTATCCGCAGCGCCGCCGCCGACCCGACGCCGGTGCGGGCGCCGTGCTGGCGCTGGGTGATCCGGTCGGTGAGCGTCATCGCCCACCGCCGGCCCTGGCGCGCTGCCACCGACCGCCGCGGCCGTTCGCCTGCTGGGCGATCGCGCCCGCGGCGAGGTCGCGGATCGCCTTGCTCACCGGGTGGCCGGGCTTCTCGACCACGATCGGTGTGCCCCGGTTGATGGAGATCGGCACGTCCCGGCTCGACGGGATGTGCGCGCTCGTGCGGCTCTGCAGGACGCGCTCGATGTCCGCGCCGGACAGGCCCACCTTCGCGTCGCTGCGGTTGAGCACGACCAGCCGGTTGTCCTTGCCGAGCCCGAGCAGATCGAGCATGTCCATCGCGATCCGCAGGTTCTTCAGCGCCGGCACGTCCGGGGTCGCGACGAGCACGGGCACGTCGGTGACGTCGAGCGCGGCCAGCACGCCCTCGGTGAAGTGGGCCGGCGTGTCGATGACGACGTAGTCGGCCATCGTGCGGACCGCGGCCAGCACCGCCACGACCAGGTCGCGGTCGATCCGCTCGGCCTCCGTCGGGCCGACCGGCGCGAGCAGCACGTCCACGCCCGGTGCGTACGACGTCAGCATCGCCCGCACCAGCCCGGCGTCGATCCGGTCCCGGGAGGCCACGACGTCGGCGATGCCCCGGTCCGGCGCGAGCTGCAGCATGATGCCGACGTCGCCGAACGCGAGGTCGAGGTCGACGAGGCAGACCCGCCGCCGCCCGCCGTCGGCCAGGCACACGGCGAGGTTGGTGGCCAACGTGGACTTGCCGCAGCCGCCCTTGGCGGAGAAGACGGTCACGATCCGCGCCTCGGCCGCGGCGGACGGCGCCGCGGTGCCGACGCTCAGTTGCCGGGACACCTCGAGCGAGCGGCTGCACGCCGACCGCACGGCCGTGGCGTCGTGCGCGTCGACCGCCTCCCGTACGCCGGCCCGCAGCGCCTGCCCCATCGTCTCCAGGTCGAGCCGCTCGCGGAGCAGGACCACGCCGAGGGCCGGCCGGTGCAGCCGTTGCTGCGCGGCGACCTCCAGCGCGACCGTGGCCGGCGTGGTGGGCCCGAAGACGACCAACGGCTCGCCCGGCAGGTCGCCCAGCAGCCGGCGCAGGTCCTCGACCCGGCCGACGGGGTGCACGCCGCCACCGAGCACTGTGGACAAATGTGCCGACCATTGCCGGTTCGGCTCGAAGAGGATCGTCATCCCGCCCTCCCGAAGAGCGATCCGTTGTCCACCCCGCGGTCGGGGTCGACGTCCGAGGCGTCGCCGAGCAGGCCGACGTTGAGCAACCCGCCGAGCGCGGTGGCGTGCGCGAGGATCTCGGCCTGCCGCTGGTCGAGGGCGAAGGTCATGGCGATGTCGGCGGACTCCGTCGTCGTGGCGGGCAGGGGCGCGTCGCCGTCCTCGCCGTCGGCGGCGCGGCCGACCGAGATGACCTCGATGTCGGTCAGCAGGACCCGGGTTCTGCTGTTGACGTCACGCGCCCGCTCGAGACCGCCGCCGGACACCTCGTCGGGCTTGCTCGCCGACTGTGGCGTGTACGTGTAGAAGATGGCGACCCGCGTGCCGGCGCGGACCGTGCCCGGGCCGAACACCGCCGACTTGACCTTCGCCGAGACCGCCAGCTTCCCGTCCGGGATGACCATGCCGGAGCGGCTGACCGCGGTGCCGAACATCGTCCGCAGCACGAGTTGCCCGCGCTGCACGACCGCGGTGGTGACGAGGTTGTCCAGTTCGGACTCGACGCTCGCCAGCGTGTCGTCGGGCAGGGTTTCCGTCGGCATCCGGGTCTGCCGCAGGTAGCCCCCGTCGCGCAGGGCACGGCCGTTGGTGCCGGCGGGTATCTGTTTCTCCGCGACCAGCACGGTGCGCGCCGCCTTGCCCGCGACGGCCCGGGAGTCGGCCGACCGCGCGTACAGCAGCACGGCGACCGCTCCGGCGGCCGCGATGACGACGGCGGCGAATACGGCGATGACGCGTCGGTTCATGTCCGGTCGTTTCCCTGTCGTTAGCCGATGAGTGTGGTGATCTGTGCGCCGAGGTCGGGTCCGCCCACCGCTCCCCCGCCGGGGACGACGGCCCGCGTGAAGTAGCCGAAGACGCAGGTGCTGGCGCCTTCGGGGCAGTCGCGGCCGAGCCGCGGCGACGGCTCGACCGAGTCCGGGAGGCGCCAGCCCGTGACGACGAAGGCGGCGACGCCGCGAACGGTGTACCCGCCGTCATCGCTCACCCGGGCGAAGACCGGGACGGCGATCGCCCGGTCCGGCGTGGCGACCAGCTCCTCGAGCAGGTCGAGACAGTCGTCGGGGCGCTCGCCGGGCCTGGTCACCTCGACCGCCCGGGTGGTCGAGACCGCGGCGCGGCAGTCGCGGGTGCCGGCCAGCCAGCGGAACCCGCCCTGGTTGCCGTCACCGAGGCCACGGCGGCCGCAGGCGGCCGGGTCGGTCTCGTCGTAGAGCGGGACGGGCTGCTCGACCGAGGGCAGGCGCCCGCCCCGGCCGGTCATCCGTTGCCAGTCGCAGGTGGAGATCGCGAGCCCGAACGTCCGCGCGGCCGCCGGTGGGCCCCACGCCACGCGGGCGCAGGCCGTGACCGCGGCGCCGTCGTAGTCGTCGAGGACCGCCTGGGCGAACACGGGCGGCAGCAGGTTGGACCCGTCGGCGCGCTGGATGCGGGTGTGTACCTCGGCGTAGGCACCGGTCTCCGGTGCGGGCCGGGCGCACTGGTCGGCGCTTCCGGTCGGGCACGCGGGCAGGTCGCCGCCCCGCCCGCAGACGGTCGCCGCGGCCTCCGCGTTGGTCTCGTTGTTCCGGGCGTACGCGGTGGCGGTGCGGTCGAGGTCCGGACCGCCGCACCGGGCGGCGTCCGTGGCGCACACCTGGGCGGCGCTGACCGCCGCGGCGTCGGCGCCGGTCTGGAGTTGCTTGCGCTCGGCGTAGATCAGGCCGATGTCGACCACGAGGGCGGACACGGCGAGCAGGACGCCGGTGCCGAACAGGACGACGGTGAGGGCACCGACCGCGCCCCGGTCGCCCTGCCGCTTCAGGAACACGGCATGACCCCGCGGCCGGTGACCGTGAGCCGCCCACCGCCGCCACCGCCCGCGCCCAGCATCGCCGCGACCGCGCCGAGCGGTGTCACGAACTCGAACGGGAAGGTGACGGTCACCCGGGCGCTCGCGTCGGTGCCGTCCGTGACGGCGCAGACCCGGAGGTCGCCGATCGCCGCCTCGTCGCCCGCCAGCTCGCGGACCCGGGCGCGCGGCTGGTCGCCGAACGACGCGATCCGCGCTCCCTGCTGGGCCGCCTCGGTCACGTTGAGCTGGGTGTTGAGCAACCGTCCGAAATCGATGATCGCGAAAATGAGCAACAACAGAATGGGAAAGACGAACGCGGCCTCGACGGCGGCCGCACCCCGATCGCCCTTTCCCCGACGGGCCGTGGGTCGGATCCTGTCCGCCTTCGACGCCCGGGTGCTGGTGCACGACCCCTACGCGGATCCGGCGATCGACCCGGTCGACC
>NZ_JBFAIU010000452.1:0-5046 GCF_040654855.1 Asanoa sp. NPDC050611 | reverse complement strand
GGGGCGCCGGAGTCGGTCCAGGGCCCGGCGGGCCCCGGCGCGGTGGCGACCCCGATCGCCGAGTCGTCGCCGGGGTTCAGGGTGGTGTCGGTGACGGTGTAGTAGAGCAGCCAGGTGTCGCCGGCCCGCCGGATGTCGGGCGCCCAGAGCCCGGCGGTCGGGGTGGCCCAGGACGGCCGCCCGGTGAACGCGTCACCCACATAGGACCAGGTGGCCAGGTCGGTGGAGCGCAGGATCGGCAGCAGGTGCGGCGTGCGCTCGCCGGAGCGCAGGGGGTCGCTGGTGCCGTAGGCGTACCAGTAGCCGTCGTCGCCACGGATGACGGCGGGGTCGGCGAACGTGTCGGCGACACCGGCGGTGACCGGGTTGCGCGGTGTCGGGTGTGGAGCGGCGGAGGCTGGGGCCGCGGCGGTCACCAGAGCGAGCGTGGCGAGCGCGGTGACGATCGGCAGTCGACGCATCCATCACTTCTACAACGTTGCATTCATCGTTGTAAAGACGGTTGGACCCGCCGGTCGCGGGTACGCACCCCGGACCCACCGACCAAGGGAGGCGCGACGTGCCCGTCCAGCCAGCGATCAAGGATCGACACCGCCCGACCGACCCGGCCGGAGAGTCGAAGGGTGCCTGGCGCGCGATCCTCGAGCAGGGCGCGCACCTGCTCCAGACCAGCGCGCCGATGTCGGGTTTCGACGTCTATGTCGTGGGCTTCCACTGTGCCAAGGGCGAGCCCGACTTCCAGATGGAGGCGCACCACTTCTGCCGGGTGGTCAACGACGACGTCCTGCAGTGCGTGCTGTTCGACGGCAACACCAAGGACGCCAACCTGATCGGCGTCGAGTACATCGTCTCGGGCCGGCTGTTCGACACCGTTCCGGCGGAGGAGCGGGGGTTCTGGCACCCGCACAACTTCGAGGTCCTCTCCGGCGAGCTGGTGGCGCCCGGCCTGCCCGCGGCCGCGGAGAAGGCGCTGATGAAGCAGCTGATGAACTCCTACGGCAAGACGTGGCACACCTGGCACACCCACAGCGCGGGCGGGCACCAGGGGATGCCGCTGCCGTTCGGCGAGCCGAAGCTCATGTGGTCCTTCAACCGCGACGGCGAGGCCGACGAGGCGATCAAGCAGGACCGCAACGAGGCGATGAACGTCGACGTCGCCAGGACCCGCGCCGGCCGGCAGTCGCTGTTGCCGCTCGCCGAGCCGCAGTGGGGCGTCGACGACATGAAGGACGACTTCACGGGTACGACCGACGTGCCGGGCGTCGTCGACGTCCGGGCCGCGACGCCCTGAGTCAGGGCAGCGGCTGCGGCGTGTCCGTCGGCCCCCGCACGACCGGGCGGCCGTCGGTCCAGACCACCTCGTCGAGCCAGAGCTGCCGGCCGGGGTCGACCCCGCCCTCCTGCCCGGCCGGCCAGGCGTGGTAGAGCAGCCAGGTCCGCCCGTCCTTCTCGACCATCGAGGCGTGCCCCGGCCCGGACGCTCCGCCGGCCGACGCCAGGATCGGGTTCCCGGGCGCCTTGCGGCACGGGCCGGCCGGCGAGTCGCGGACCGCGTAACCCTCCGCATAGGACGGTCGGTCGTAGGCGTTGGCCGCGTAGAACAGGAACAGCCCCTCCGGCCGGCGCCAGAGGAAGGCCCCCTCGACGACGGCGCCCCACATACGAATCGATTCGCTTATGGAAGCAGAGCAAACGCAGGCGGCTCGTCGCCGGTCGGCCTCCAGGTCCGACCCGCACGCGTGCGGGTCCGGCGCGTACACCAGGCTGGTGAAGGTCTGATCACCACCGCAGCCGCCGCCAGAACCGATACGAGAGTCCTCCTGATCATCCCTTCAGGCCGCTGCGGGACACGCCCGCGATGATGTGCCGTTGCGCCAGCACGAACAGGATGATCGCCGGCACGCTGGCCAGCACGGCGCCGGCCATCACGACCGGGTAGTCGGTCTGGTAGGCGCCCTGCAGCAGGCCCAGGCCGGCGGGCAGGGTGAGCTGGTCGCCGCTGAACAGCACGAAGATCGGCCACAGGAAGTCGTTCCAGTTGCTCAGGAACGCCAGCACCGCGAGCGTGGCCAGCGCCGGCTTCGACAGCGGCAGCACGATCCGCGTGAAGATCTGCCAGGTGTTGGCACCGTCCAGCGTCGCCGCCTCCTCCAGCTCGCGCGGCAGCGACAGGAAGAACTGCCGCAGGAAGAACACGCCGAACGCGCTCGCCGCGCCCGGCACCACGATCACCGCGAGGGTGTCGAGCCAGCCGAGCGTGTCGACGATCAGGAAGTTCGGGATGATCTGCGTGGCCGGCGGCACGAACAGCGTGGCCACGATCAGGCCGAAGATCAGGCCGCGGCCGCGGAACCGCATCCGGGCCAGCGCGTACGCGGCCATCGACGCGGTCGCCAGCACGAGTGCCGCCTGCGCGACCGCCGCGAGCATGCTGTTGGCGAACCACCGCAGCACCGGGTTCTGCGAGCCGGCCTGCAGCAGCTGCTGGTACCCGTAGGTCTCGACCGGGTCCGGCAGCCAGGTCGACGGGATCCGCTGCGCGTCCGGGTAGGACTTCAGCGAGGTCAGCACCATCCAGATCAGCGGCACGGTGAACACCGCCGTCAGCACGACCAGGATGGCGTACAGCCCGAACCGGCGAAGTGCCATCAGTCCTCCCGGTACCGGAAGATGCGGAAGTTGGCGATGCTGACCACGGCCAGCATGAGGGTGAGCGTGATGCTCATGGCCGCGGCCCGGCCGGCGTCGTTCTGTGCGATGCCCTGCTCGACGATGTACCAGACCACGCTGCGGGTGGACGTGCCCGGCGCGCCCTGGGTGATCAGGTACGACTGCCCGAACAGGTTGGCCGACGCGAGGATCGTCGTCGTGATCACGAACAGCAGCACGGGCCGCAGCCCGGGCAGGGTGACGTGGCGGAACCGCTGCCACGCCGTGGCGCCGTCGACCTTCGCGGCCTCGTACAGCTCGCCCGGGATGTCCTGCAGACCGGCCAGGTAGATGACCGCGTTGAACCCGGCGGTCCACCAGACCGTCACGCCGACCAGGGAGACCCACGCCCACGGCAGGTCCGTGACCCAGGCCGTGGTGTCCGGCAGGCCGACCAGCCCGAGCAGGCGGTTGACCAGACCGAGGTTGGCGTCCAGCAGGAACCGCCAGAGCAGGCCGATGACCGCCACGCCGAGGACGTACGGCGCGAAGAAGACCGCGCGGAAGAACGTGCGGCCCGGGAACGCGCGGTTGAGCAGCACGGCCAGCCCGAGCGGGAGCACGACGAGCAGCGGCACGGACAAGGCCGTGAAGATGCCCGTGGCGCCGAGGCTCTCCCACCAGAAGCTGTAGACGACCGAGCTCGAGTCGAACAGGTCCCGGTAGTTGTCGACGCCGACGAACGGCTTGTTCGGCAGCTGGAAGTCCCACTGGTGCAGGCTCAACCAGATGCCGAGGACGACCGGCAGCAGGGCGAAGACCAGGAACAGCAGCAGGTACGGCGTGAGGAAGAGGTACGGCGTCGCGGCACCGCGACGCCGTACCCCCGCCCTGGTCGAAGCCAAGGTCAGCCCCCGTACTTCTTGGCGTTGTCGGCGAGGAGCTGGTTGGCCTTGGCCACGCCGTCGTCCAGCGCCTTCTTCGGGTCCTTCTTGCCGAGCACGGCCTCGTTGAACGCGGTGTAGAAGGTGGTGATCACGTCACCGACGCCGGGCAGGGCGGGCGGGAACGCGGCGTAGTCGAGCTCCGGCGCCAGCTTGCCGACCTCGGTGAGCTGCTGGAAGCCGCTGCTCTCGCGGACCTCCTTGCGGGCCGGCACCTGGCCGCCCGCCGCCCAGTCCAGCGAGTGCTCGGACAGCCAGTTGATGAACACCTTGGCCGCCGCCGTCTTGTTGGCGTCGGCGCCGCGCTTCTGCTGCACGATCGTGAAGTTGTGGGAGTTGGCCCACGCGGCCGGCTTGCCGCCGATCTGCGGCAGCGGCGCCACGCCCCACTTCACGTCGGTGCTCTTCTTGAGGTCGTTGATCTGCCAGATGCCGTTCCAGTTGAACGCGCTCTTGCCCGCCTTGAAGGCGACGTAGTCCGCGTCCTGGCCGACGTTGGCGGGGGAGTGCCCGTTATTGACCAGGTCGACGCACCAGGTGACCGCCTCGACCGCCTCGAGCGAGTTGAACACCGCCTGCGTGGTGTCGTTGTTGAACAGGGCGCCGCCGAACTGGTGGACCAGCGAGTAGCCCGCCATGCCGCCGGTGAACTGGAAGGGACTCATCCAGAAGCCCTGGATGCTCTTGGCCTTGAACGCCGTCAGGGCCGCCTCGAACTCCTGCCGGTTGGTCGGCGGCTTGTTCGGGTCGAGGCCCGCCTGCTCCATCAGGTCGGTGCGGTAGTAGAAGCCCAGCGGGTGCATGTCCAGCGGGATGCCGTACCGCTTGCCCTTGTAGATCCCGCCGTTCCAGACGGTCGGCGCGAACGCGGCCTCCGTCAGGCCGAGTGCGGACGCCACGTCGTCGAGCGGCTGGATGATCTGCCGCGCGGCGAACGTCGCGAGCTGGTCCATGTGCATGACGGCGATGTCCGGGCCGTTGCCCGACGAGACGGCGCCGGGCAGCTTGGCGTAGTAGTCCTCCCACCGGTAGGTGGCCACGCCGACCTTGATGTTCTGGTGCTCGGTGTTGAACTGGTCGACGAGCTTCTTGAAGATGTCGCCGTCGCCGCCCGTGAAGCCGTTCCACAGGTTGAGGTCGACCTTGGGGCCGGTGTAGGTCTTGCCGCCGTCACCGGCCGCGGCGGGGGTGTCGTCGTCGCTGCCGCAGCCCGCGAGGGTCAGGACGGTGGCCGTGCCGAGCCCGACGCCCAGGCCGAGCGCACGCCGTCGGGAGATCAGGTTGTCCATGGGTCGCTCCTCGGGAATCACAGGGATGGGGTGAAACGCAAGAGGTTCCAGGAGGCGCCGGGTACGCGTACCCGGGGACGGTTTTATGGTCATCGGCTCGCCCACGTTGGGCCCGCAGGACGGCGCGCGCCCCGCGGCAGCCCCCGCCGGCACGCGCACACCAA
>NZ_JBFAIU010000451.1:0-5063 GCF_040654855.1 Asanoa sp. NPDC050611 | reverse complement strand
CATCGCGAAGTACTTCGCGATCATCCCGGCGATGTTCGCGGGGATCTACCCGAGCCTGGACGCGCTCAACATCATGAAGCTGAGCAGTCCGGAGAGGTCATGACGGCGTTCGGTGCCGCCGTCGACGGGCTCGACGTGGCACCGGGCTCCTATCGGGCGACGGACTACGCCGTCGAGCCGGACGCCAGCGCGGCCTCCTACTTCCTCGGGGCTGCCGCCGTCGCCGGCGGGACCGTGACCGTACGCGGTCTCGGCGCCAAGAGCCTGCAGGGTGACGTCGGTTTCGCGGACGTGCTCGAGCGGATGGGTGCCCGGATCTCCCGCACCGCCGACTCACTGACAGTTAGCGTCGACCGCGGCCTGACCGGCGTCGACGTCGACATGGCCGACATCTCGGACACCGCGCAGACGTTGGCCGCGGTGGCTGTCTTCGCCGACTCGCCGACGCGGGTGCGGGGGATCGGCTTCATCCGCGGCAAGGAGACCGACCGGGTCGCGGCGATGGTGACCGAGCTGCGCCGGGCGGGAGTCGGCGCGGTCGAGGACGAGGACGGATTCACGATCCATCCGGGGCTGCCGCGCCCCACCCGCTTCGCGACGTACGACGACCACCGGATGGCGATGAGCCTGTCCCTCCTGGGCCTGCGCGTCCCGGGCATCGAGATAGCCGATCCGGGCTGCGTCGCCAAGACGTACCCGGACTTCTTCGCCGATCTCGCGGCGCTCGCGCCGTAGCGGGCCGCTAGTGGGCGAGGACGCAGAACTCGTGGCCGTCCGGGTCGGTCAGGCACGTCCACGGCACGTCGCCCTGGCCGACGTCGAGGTCCGCGGCGCCGAGAGTCCGCAGCCGGGCCACCTCCGCCGCCTGGTCGTCGCCGGGGCGCGGCAGCAGGTCAAGGTGGACGCGGTCGGGCACGGTCTTGGCGTCGGGCGTACGGATGAACTCGAGGTACGGGCCGACACCGTCGGGTGAGCGCAACATCGCATATTCGTCGGCCGCCTTGAGCACGGTCCACTCCGTCGCCGCGCTCCAGAACCGGGCCATGGCCCTGGCGTCGGTGCAGTCGACGACGACCGCGGCGATCGGCCCGGTGTCCCGGAAGACGTCCCTGGGCTCCAGCACGCAGAACTCGTTGCCTTCCGGGTCGGCGAGGACCGTCCACGGCACCTCGCCCTGACCGACGTCGGCGGGCGTGGCACCGATGGCCCGCAGGCGTGCGACCAGCTCCGCCTGATGGGCCGCGGAGGAGGTGGCGAGATCGAGGTGCACGCGGTTCTTCGCCGTCGACTTGCCTTCGAGAACGCTGACGACGTCGATACCGACGGCGACCGGGTCCGGCCACACGAGGCCACCGGGCGGCCCGACGTACGTCGTCACGCCGGACGCCCCGCCGTAGGCGCTCCAGCCGAGCGCCTCCGCCCAGAACCGGCCGACCGTCGAGTGGTCAAGAGCCTTGATGTTCACCTGAACCGGTCGCAGCGCCATGCGGGCGATCCTATTGCGGGTCGCCTGCCCGCTGACCGCAGCGCCGTTAGGAACGTCCGCCGGAGAGGCGCGAGCGGTGCCGCCCCGTGCCACCGCGTCAGGAGTGGCAGGCTGGGTGTCATGGACCTGCTCCCCGTCGCTCCACTCGACGTGCTCCGCCGGCGCCGCAGTGCCAAATGGCGTTTCCACCCCGATGACGTCCTGCCGCTGCCCGTCGCCGAGATGGACTTCGACCTCGCGCCGCCCGTCCAGGATGCCCTCCGCGCCGCCGTGGACCGCTCCGACGCCGGCTATCCCACCCCACTGCCGACGCTGGCCGACGCGCTGGCCGGCTTCGCCGGTGAGCGGTGGGGCTGGGAGATCGACCCGAGCGCGGTGACCGCGGTGACCGACGTCGGGGTCGGCGTCGTCGAGCTGCTGCGCCTCCTGACCCGCCCCGGCGACCCCGTGGTGATCTGCCCGCCCGTCTACGCGCCCTTCTTCGGCTGGGTGCCCGAGGCCGGCGGCCGCGTCTTCGAGGTCCTGCTCGTCGACGGCCGGCTCGACCTGCCGGGCCTGGAGCGCGCCTTCGCCCAGCACCCGGCCGCGTTCGTGCTCTGCAACCCGCACAACCCCGTCGGGCGGGTGCACACCCGCGAGGAGCTGACCGAGCTCGTGCGCCTGGCCACGGCGTACGGCGTGCCGGTCATCAGCGACGAGATCCACGCGCCGCTGGTCCTGCCGGGCGCGACGTTCACCCCGATCCTCACGATCCCGGGCGCGGCCGCCATCGCGGTCAGCCTCGTGTCGTCGAGCAAGGCCTGGAACCTGGCCGGCCTCAAATGCGCCACGATCGTCACCGCCGGCCCGCGGCTGGCCGACGTCGTGGGGCGGCTTCCGCAGGACACCCCGTGGCGGGTCGGTCACTTCGGCGTGCTGGCCAGCGTCGCCGCGTACACGGACGGGGTTCCCTGGCTTGATCAGCTCCTGGCCACCCTCGACGACCGGCGCGCGCTGCTCGGCCGGCTGCTGGCGGAACGCCTGTCGAAGGTCAGCTGGCGCCCGCCCGAGGCGACGTTCCTCGCCTGGCTGGACTGCACCGCGATCGGCACCGGTGCCGCGCCCCGCGAGCTGTTCTTCACCCGCGGCCGCGTCGCGCTGGAACCCGGTCCGCGGTTCGGTGCCAACGGCAGCGGCTTTGTCCGGCTGAACTTCGGCACAAGCGCCGAAATCCTCGAAGCGGCCGTCGACCGGATGGCGGAGGCGGCAGCCGTGTGACCCGCTCCACATGATGATCTGTCCAACGTCGCCAGTGGCCGCGTGATGGTCCAGACTCGACACTCCGAGCCTTCCACGGACATCAGGAGACCACGTGTCGACCACCCATCGTGTACGCCCCGCCACCGCCGACGACGTGCCCGCGCTCAAGTCGGTGATCGCGGCGGCGTTCATGGCCGACCCGATCGCGGACTGGGTGTTCCAGGACCAGGCGCGCCGCCAGGACGAGCACCACGTGTTCTTCGGCGCGTTCGTCGACCTGGCGCTGGCCGCGGGCCGGGCCGAGACGGTCGACGGGCACCACGGCCTCGCGCTCTGGCTCGACGTGGACGTCGACGCGCCGGAACCCGAGGACGACGGCGGGCTGGGCGCGGCGTTCGAGTCCGGCCTCGACCCCGAGACGCTCAAGCGGGTCGCCGACCTCGACGCGCTGATGGTCGCCGGCCACCCGCACGACCGCAGCCACGCCTACCTGCCGTTCATCGCCGTGCACCCGGACCACCAGGGCACCGGCGTCGGCGCCGCCCTGCTCCGGCACCGGCTGGCCGACCTCGACGCCGCGGGACGCCCGGCCTACCTGGAGGCGAGCTGCCTGCGCAACGCCGGGCTCTACGAGCGGCTCGGGTTCGAGCGGATGCCGCAGACCATCGACCTGCCGGGCGGGCCGTCGCTCTACCCGATGTGGCGCGACCCGCGATAACGCGTCGGATCACGGCGGCGTGCCCGGACGGTCAGACGCGGCGCACGGTGACCGTGAAGTCCGCGATCGACGCCCTCCCGTGCCGGCCGCTGTCACCCCCTCGTACCGCGTCGACTGTCAGGGGTCGCGGGCATGATGCAGGTGCACCGCGAATTCGACGGGGAGGCAGGACGATGGATTTCGAGAGCGCGCTCGCTTCGCTGTTCGCGCCTGAGGGGCGGCAGGATCCTTATCCGGCGTACGACGAGATCCGCGCGCACGCACCGATCTTCCAGGCGCTCGACGGGCGTTGGTTCGTCACCACGCACGCGCTGACCAACCGGCTGCTGCGGGAGCCCAGCCTGCGGGTCGCGGACGCGAGCGACTACGACCGGTTCTGGCCCGACTGGCGTGACAACCGTGGTGTCGCCTCGGTCGTGCGGTCGATGCTGATGACGAACCCGCCGGACCACACCCGCGTGCGCCGTGCCGCCGCGGTCACCTTCACCGCCCGCCGGGTCGCCGCGCTGCGCGACGTCATCGCCGAGCTGGTCGACGAGCTGATCGACACGATGCCGGGTCGGGCCGACTTCATGAGCGCGTTCGCGTACCCCCTGCCCATCGGGGTGATCTGCGCCCTGCTCGGCATCCCCGAGGGCGACCGGCGGTGGTTCCGGCAGCGGGTCGCCGACCTGACCGTGGTGCTCGAGCCGATCAGCACCGTGGAGGAGATGCGGCTGGCCGACGGGGCCGGGCGGGAGCTGGAGGACTACTTCCTCGGCCTGATCGTCGAGCGCCGGCGGGCGCCGCGGGAAGACCTGACCAGCGCGCTGGTCGCCGACGGGTCCGGGCTCACCGGGCACGAGTTGCTCGCCAACCTCGTGCTGTTGCTGGTCGCCGGCTTCGAGACCACCACCAACCTGCTCGGCACCGGGCTGGCGATCCTGCTGGAGCGGCCCGAGCAGGCGGCCCGACTACGGGCGCAGCCCGATCTCGCGCCGGCGTTCGTCGAGGAGATGCTGCGGTACGACTCGCCCGTGCAGCTCACCTCCCGCTTCGCCGGGGAGCCGCTGTCCCTCGACGACGGGCTGGAGCTGCCGGCCGGCACGGAGCTGACGCTGCTGCTCGGGTCCGCCAACCGCGACCCGGCCCGCTACGCCGAGCCGCACCGATTCGACCCGGACCGCACCAACGTCCAGCCGGTCTCGTTCGGCGGCGGTGCGCACTACTGCCTGGGTGCGCCGCTGGCCCGGCTGGAGGCGCAGGTCGCGTTCCCGCTGCTGCTGGACCGGCTACCCGGGCTGCGCCTGGCCGGCCCGGGGGAGCGCCGCGACCGCCTGGTCCTGCGCGGGTACGCGG
Source organism: Asanoa sp. NPDC050611 (assembly GCF_040654855.1). Taxonomy (NCBI): domain Bacteria; kingdom Bacillati; phylum Actinomycetota; class Actinomycetes; order Micromonosporales; family Micromonosporaceae; genus Asanoa; species Asanoa sp. NPDC050611. The sequence goes on along the minus strand of NZ_JBFAIU010000451.1, from coordinate 282 downwards.
TGCTGCCGGTGGCCACCTAGAGTCGGGGTTGACGCAACCATCTGATTGCTATAGCTTAGATAGCAACCAAGAGGTTGCTATAAGGAGATCGACATGGCGTTTCCCGACCGGATCGAACGCACCCTGGAGCTGGCCCACTCGCCGGAGAAGGTCTGGGCCGCGCTGACCACCGCCGAAGGCCTGGGCAACCCGCAGCGTCGGGTAGGTCCGCTCGACCTCGTCGAGCAGCAGTTCCACGTGCGCCTTGTCGCGGGCGTAGGTGGACCAGCGCACGCCGGTCAC
>NZ_JBFAIU010000450.1:0-5095 GCF_040654855.1 Asanoa sp. NPDC050611 | reverse complement strand
GCTGGAGGTGGTGGCCGAGCCGGAGTCGGCCGGGGGCGCGAGCGTCTACCGGGTGACGCCGGAGGCCGTGCGAGGACGGGTCGAAGCCGTGTGCGGCCAGCCAGCGGATCGCCAGCAGGCTGCGGATCGACCACCACGCGCGGATCACGTCCAGGTCGACGTCGGTGCCGTAACCGGCGACGACGTCGTCGAGGTGCTCCGGGTGGCCGAGCGTCAGGATGGCGAGGTCGTTCAGGGCGTCGCCGCGGGCCGCCTCGGACCAGTCGAGCACGCCGGTGACCGCGTCGCCGTCGACGAACACGTGGGAGACCTGCAGGTCGCCGTGCGCGAACACCGGTGTCCACGGCCGGAGCGCGGCTTCGGCGACCCGGCGGTTGCGGGTGACCAGGTCGGCGGGAAGGACGCCGTTGGCGACGAGCCACCCGCACTCGCTGTCGAGGTCCGCCGCGATCCCGTCGAGGCTCCGCCCGGGCCATGGCGGCAGCGGCGCGTCGTGCAGGGCCCGCACGGCGGCACCCGCCGCCGCCCACGCCGCGGCCGACGCGGTCGAAGGCTGGCCGAGGCGGCCGAGTGCGGTCCCGGGGAGGGCGGCGAGCGCGAGCACGGGCGGCTTCCGCCACAGCACCTCAGGCGTCGGGACCGGCACCATCGCCATCGCCGCGACCTCGACGTCGAGCCGCGCCTGATCAGCGTCGACCTTGAGGAAGACGTCGCCGACGCGCAGGGTCGTGCGCTCGGAATGTGCGACGACGACCTCGACTTCTGCCACGTTGCCATTTTCGCGGGGTCGGCGACCGCCGTCACCGGGTTTATCGGGCGATGACATGGCCGTGCCGCGGGAATACGCTCGACGCGTGGACAACGAAGACGCTCCGCGCGGCGACGACGCAGGGCGTCATGCCGATCTGGAGCGCCGCGAGCAGCTCGCCGACGCGCGCGACACCGTGGCGGACGCCCGGGACGCGGCGGCGGACCAGCGCGACGTCGAACTCGAGCAACGCACGTCGACCGTGTCGATGCGCGAGGACGCGGTCGCCGGCCGCGAGGAGCAGGCCCAACGCCGGGTCACGCTGGCCACCGTCTGGTCACACGACGCCGACTCGCGCGAGCGCACCGTGGCGCGACGCGAGCAGGCGGCAGACGCCCGCGAGCGGGCGGCAGACGAGCGGGACCGGCTCGCCGACGAGCGCGACCGCCAGGCCGACGCCCGCCAGGCGGCGATGGACCAACGCGAGATCTCGGCCGAACTGGTGGGCGGGCAGCCGGATTCGTCGTAGCCGCGAAAACATTGACCGACCGTAACCTGTATGGCAAGTTGCTCGCCATGACCTCCGCCGTCGAGGAGCTGGCCCGGCGCCTGGAAGTGCTCACCACCGAGGACCTCGAGCCCGGCATGCGGCTTCCCTCCGAGGCGGAGCTCGGCCGGCAGTTCGGTCTCAGCCGGATCACCGTCCGCGAAGCACTCAAGATCCTCGCCGGCCGCGGGCTGGTCGAGCTGACGCAGGGCCGCCGGGCGACCGTGCGGCGTCCCGACAGCGGGATGCTCGCGCGGCATTTCCGTGTCGCAGCCCGGGGCGACCAGCGGTCGGCGCTCGAGCTCGTCGAGGTCCGCCAGGCCCTCGAGGTGGGCGCCGCGACGCTGGCCGCCCGGCACGCCGGCCCATCCGCGGCCGCGGCCTTCGACGCCGCCCTCGATGGCATGGCCAATGCCGCCGGCGAGGCCGAATACCACGAGGCGGACGTGGCCTTCCACGCCGCGCTGGCGACGGCCGGCGGCAACCGCATGCTGGCCCAGGTGCTCGAGGCACTCGAGGAGTCGCTGCGGACCAGCTTCGCGCTCAGCTACGACGGGCAGATCGGGGCCGGCGGCTCCACCGCGCCGGTCGTGGCCGCCCACCGCCGGGTCGCGGAGGCCGTCGTGGCCGGCGATCCCGCCCGTGCGGAGCAGGCGATGCGCGCACTCTTGTCCAATGTGGAACTCAACCTGAAGGGAAAGCCATGGAGGGCATAGCCGGACAGGTCGCCGTGGTGGTGGGCGCGGGCGCCGGCATCGGCCGGGCGACGTCCGCGCTGCTGGCTGCCCGGGGCATGACGGTCGCCTGCCTCGACCGCGACGAACGGTCCGCCCGCGAGACGGCCGAGGCCATCGGGAGCAGCGCCAGTGCCCACGGCGCCGACGTGACGGACGCCGACTCGGTGCGCGCGGCGTTCCAGGCCGTGGCCGACGCGTACGGCCAGGTGCACGCCGTCGTCAACTGCGCCGGCGTCCAGGGTCCGACCGGCGCGCCGAGCCACCTGGTCGACCTCGACGCGTTCGACCAGGCCTACGCGGTCAACCTGCGCGGCGCGCTCGTGGTGTCGCAGGTCGCGGTGTCGCACATGCTGCCGCACCGCTACGGCCGCATCGTCCACGTCGCCTCCATCGCCGGGAAGGAGGGCAACCCCAACATGATCGGGTACTCCGCCACGAAGGCCGGAATGATCGGCATGGTCAAGGCGCAGGGCAAGGAGTACGCACGCGACGGCATCACCGTCAACGCCCTCGCGCCGGCGGTCATCGACACCGGCTTCCTCACCAAGCTGCCGGACGAGGTCGTGCGCTACATGCTCGACCGGATTCCGATGGGCCGCGCCGGCACCGTCGATGACGCGGCCCGGCTCATCGCCTGGGTCGTCTCGCCGGAGTGCGGCTTCACGACCGGCTTCACCTTCGACCTCTCCGGCGGGCGGGCCACCTACTGATGGTCGAACTGTTCGACGCGCGGACCGCCGTGCCGTACCTCGCCGACCGGATCGGCATCGACCCCGACCGCGCGGTGGTGACGCCGCTCGGCGGCGGGGTGAGCAACGTGGTCCTCGCTGTCGACGACGGCGCCCGCTCGGTGGTGCTCAAGCAGGCCCTGCACCGGCTGCGGGTCGCCGACGAGTGGACCGCGCCGCAGGAGCGCGCCGAGTCGGAGGCGTGGGCGATGACGCTCGCGGCCACCCTCGTGCCGGGCAGCGTCCCGGAGGTCGTCCACCACGACCCGGACCGGCACGCGCTCGTCGTCGCCCGCGCACCCGCCTCGTGGACCGACTGGAAGTCCCGGCTGCTGGCCGGCGAGATCGACCCGGCCGTCGCGGCCCGGATCGGCGACGTCGTCGGTCGATGGCACCGCGCCACCCTCGACGGCGCCGGCGTACCACCCCGGATGCGGGCCGCGGCGGCGTTCGAACAGTTGCGGGTCGAGCCCTACTACCGCACCGCCGCGCGCCGCGCCCCCACGTACGCCCGCGCGCTGCTCGCCCACGCCGCCGCGCTCGCGGCACCGCCGCGGCCGACGCTGGTGCACGGCGACCTGTCCCCCAAGAACGTGCTCGTCGGCGACCGGACCGCCCTGATCATCGACTTCGAGGTGGCCCACCTCGGCGATCCCGCCTTCGACCTGGCGTTCCTGTTGAGCCACCTGACGCTGAAGTCCATCCACCGGCCTGAGTGGACGGAAGCGTTCCGGTCCTGCACCACTGTGTTCGCCGCCGCCTACACGGCTTCGGCGGGCGCCGGTCTCACGCCCGACTGGCCGCGCGTGCACGGGCACGTCGGCTGCCTGCTCATCGCCCGCGTCCACGGCAAGTCGCCGGCGGAGTACCTGACCGCGCCGCAACGGGAGACGACCGTCGCGCGCGGCGCCGCCCTGCTGCACCACCCTCCGTCGCACGTCGAGGAGCTGTTCGCATGACGTCGACCCGCATCACCGACGTACGCGCGTGGGAAGCGCTCGACTCGCGTGGCCGCCCGACGGTCGCCTGCGCGGTGACGCTGGCCGGTGGCGGCACGGGACGCGCGGTGGTGCCCTCCGGCGCCTCCACCGGTGGCCACGAGGCCGTCGAGCTCCGCGACGGCGGTGACCGCTACCAGGGCAAGGGTGTCTCACGCGCGGTCGCCAACGTCGGAGCCGTCCTCGCACCGGCCGTGGTCGGGCACGACGCCGACGACCGGCCGGCCGTGGACGCCGCGCTCGAGGCGACCGACGGCGACCGCCTGCTGGGCGGGGTCGGCGCCAACGCGGTCCTCGCGGTCTCGCTCGCCGTGACGCTCGCCGCCGCCGACCAGGCCCGCGAGCCCCTGTGGCGGCGGCTCGGCGGCCCCGAGCCGCTCCTCCCGCTGCCGATGGTCAACATCGTCTCCGGTGGCGCCCACGCCGGCGGGCTGCTCGACCTGCAGGACATCCTGGTCGTCCCGGTCGGTGCCGGCAGCTTCGCCGAGGCGATCGAGTGGGCGTCGCGCGTCCGGGCGGCCACCGCGGACGCGTTGGCGCAGCGCGGTGTGGGCGGTCCGCTGGTCGCCGACGAGGGCGGCCTGGCCGCGGCGCTCGACGACAACGAGGCCGCGCTGGCCGTGGTCACCGAGGGCATCGCGCGGGCCGGCCTCGACGGGCGGGTCGCGCTGGCCGTCGACGTCGCCGCCAACCAGTTGCGCGACGGGGCCGGCTACCGCCTGCGCCGGGAGGGCCGCACCCTCGACCCGACCGCATGGGTCGACCTGCTCGACGGCTGGTGTGCCCGCTATCCCGTCGTCTCCGTCGAGGACGCCGTCGCCGAGGACGACTGGACCGCCTGGCGCGCCGCCAGTGCCCGCTGGTGCCCCACCCGGCAGGTCCTCGGCGACGACCTGTTCGCCACCGACGGCGACCGGCTGCGGCGCGGCGTCGAGGCCGGTGTGGCCAACGCGGTCCTCGTCAAGCCCAACCAGGCCGGCACGGTCACCCGGGCCGAACGCGTCGTCGCGCAGGCGCGGGCCGCCGGATACGCGACCGTGGTCAGCGCCCGGTCCGGCGACACCGAGGACAGCTGGCTCGCGGACCTGGCGGTGGGCTGGCGTGCCGGCCAGATCAAGGTCGGTTCGACCACCCGCTCGGAACGTACGGCCAAATGGAACCGGCTGCTCGAGATCGAGGCGACGGCGCCCGACGCCCGGTTCGCCGGCGCCGCGACTCTCGGTGGGCGGGCTATGACCGCGGCCGGGTGACCCCTGACCGAGGCCAAGACCGCGGGCGCGAAGGTGGTCACGTACGACTCGGACACCAACCCGCAGTGCCGGGACGTGTTCGTCAAC
>NZ_JBFAIU010000449.1:0-5099 GCF_040654855.1 Asanoa sp. NPDC050611 | reverse complement strand
GCCCAACGGTCACGTTGGGGCGGACCGCGCGCCCCTACCGCGGACCGCGCCCACCCACCGTGGGGTCTCCGGGGGTCGCCCCCGGAATCGGAATGCCGAATGGCTTCCTAAACCGTGGCCGCGCCAGCGGACACGGTTTAGCAAGCCATTCGGTGGGCGCGGCAGGGTTCGAACCTGCGACCCCTCGCTTGTAAGGCGAGTGCTCTTCCGCTGAGCTACGCGCCCCGGACCGGCCGAAGCTTACCCGACCACGGCCGCGTCAGCCGCCGTCCAGGGAGGCGAGCGCGGACAGCCACACGGTCGTGTCCCGCGACTCGCCGGGGCCGAGACACTCCGCCCACCGGATCACTCCGGCCCGGTCGATCAGGAACGTGCCGCGGTCCGCGAAGCCGGCTGACGAGTTGAAGACCCCGTAAGAAGCGGCCACCCCACCGTGCGGCCAGAAGTCCGCCAGCATCCGCATCGTCCAGGACTCGCGGATCAGCCAGATCTTGTGGGCGTACGTCGAGTCCACACTCACCGTGAGCACCTCGACTCCCGCCGACGCGAACGCCGGCAGCGCCTTCTCCAGCGCTGCCATCTCGCCGCCGCAGGTGCCCGAGAAGGCCAAGGGGTAGAAGACCAGCAGGACCGCACTGGTCCCGCGGTACGACGAGAGTCGTACCTCCTGGTTGTTCTGGTCCTTGAGGGTGAAGTCCGGTGCCGGCGTGCCCGCCTCGAGCATCGCGGCCCCTACTTCTTGCGGGACCCGCGGGGCACCACCAGGCGCGCGGCGCTCCAGTCCTTGCCCGCGTTGACCGTGGACGTCTGCTGCAGACCCGCCGTCGGTGCCAGCTCGGTGATCTCGCTCGGCTCGACGTGCCCGGAGCGCCCGGCCTTGGGTGTCAGCAGCCAGACGACGCCGTTGCCGGCCAGCGGGCTCAGCGTCTCGACGAGCATCTCGAAGAGGTCACCGTCGCCGTCGCGGTACCAGAGCAGCACCGCGTCGACCACCTCGTCGGTGTCCTCGTCGAGCAACTCACCGGCGCGGTCGGTCAGGGCGTCGCGGAGTTCCTGGTCGACGTCGTCGTCGTACCCCATCTCCATGACGACCATCCCCGGCTCGATGCCGAACCGGTCCGCCAGGCTGCGTACGCCGTCGGCGGCCTGACCTGCGGTCGCGCTCACTGTTGCGTGCCTCCCTCGCTCGTTGTAGTTCCCGCAAAGTCCACACAGTCGGCGGCCCGCGCGCAAGTGGCGCACCGACCGATCCGCGCTCGATTTTCCGGCGAGGCGGAACTGTGACACGGACTTTTCGGGTCCCCCGGGAAACTTACCGTGCCAGGAGGGCTCGGGCACCCTGAGTGATGGCATCCTCTGCGACCAGGACTTCTCTCGCTGCTGGGCCGAGCGGGACGAACGAGTCGACGGACGCGATCCGGCTAACAGATCCGACATATCCGGCGTCGACGAGGGCCGCCAGGACCCCTTCACCGACCCCACCGGAACGTCGTGTCTCGTCCACGACAAGAACGCGACCGGTGGCCGATGACTCCCGGATCACATCGGCGACCGGCAGCGGCGCGAGCCAGCGGAGGTCGACCACCCGCGCGCCGATGCCCTCCTCGACGAGCCGGGCGGCGACCCGCAGCGACATCCGTACTCCGTTGCCGAACGTGATGATCGTCAGATCCTCCGCCGAGCCGACCTGGTAGACCCGCGCCCGCCCGACCGGGACGTGCGCGTCGGCCCACGAGGCCGGGCCCAGGTAGGGCGCCAGCCACTCGTTGTCGCCGTCCTCGTAGAGGTCACGCGTGTGGTAGAGCGCGATCGGCTCCAGGTACACGCAGACGCTGCCGTCGACGGCGGCCGAGGCCAGGCAGGTGCGCAGCAGCGGCGCCGCGTCGTCGGCCCGCGCCGGCACCGCGACGACCAGGCCCGGGATGTCGCGCAGCACGGCAACCGAGTTGTCGTTGTGGAAGTGCCCGCCGAAACCTTCCTGGTACGCGAGCCCGGCGATCCGCACGACCATCGGGTTGCGGTAGGCGCCGCCGGAGAAGAACTGCATGGTGGCCGCCTCCCCGCGCAGCTGGTCCTCGGCGTTGTGCAGGTAGGCGAGGTATTGGATCTCCGGGACCGGCAGCATCCCGGCCAGCCCCGCGCCCAGGCCGAGCCCGAGGATCGAGGTCTCGTCGAGCAGCGTGTCGAAGACTCGGGTCGCGCCGAACCGCTCGCGCAGGCCCTTGGTCACGCCGTACACGCCGCCCTTGAGCGCGACGTCCTCGCCGAACACGGCCATCCGCGGGTTGGCCAGCAGCCCGTCGGCGAGCGTGGCGTTGATCGTCTGGGCCAGGGTGAGCGGGCCGGCCTCCTCGGGGAGGCGCCCACCGAACGCCGCGGCGCGGTCCGCGGTCGACAATCCGGACAGGTCCGACACGGTACGCGCGACCCGCACCGGCCGCCGGGGCGCGAGCGTCGCCACGATCTCGGCCGGTCCGGCCAGCTTGCGCTCGCCCAGCACCTCCTCGGCGACCTTGCGCACCTGCCAGCCGACCTCGTCGTACCGGGCCAGCACCTCTTCCGGGGTGGCCAGCCCGGCGTCGACCAGCAGGCGGGCGGTGGCGATCACGGGATCGCGGCCCAGGTCGCGGTCCAGGTCGGCGGCCGGGCGGTAGGCGACCTCGGCGTCCGCGCCCGCGTGCCCCATGAACCGCACGGTCCGCAGGTGCAGCACGGCCGGCCGGCGGGTCCGCCGCACGTGCCCGGCGGCCTCCACCGCGGCGGCGTACGCGGCGGCCGGGTCATCTCCTTCGGCGCCGAAATACTTCAGGCCCGGCCGGGCGCGCAGCGTGGCCTCGACCCAGCCCGGCGGCGACTTCACGCTGATCCCGATGCCGTTGTCCTCGCAGACCAGCAGCAGCGGCAGGCGCAGCCCGGTGTGGTCGATCCAGCCGGCGGTGTTGAGCGCGGCGGCGGCGGTCGCGTGGTTGACCGACGCGTCGCCGAACGAACACACGACCAGCGCGTCCGCCGGCCACGGCGGACCAGCGGCACCATTGCCGTTGACCTTGCGCAGGCGCTCGATCGCGAACGCGGCGCCCACCGCGCGCGGCAGGTGCGAGGCGATCGTCGAGGTGGTCGGCACGACGTGGTGCGCGGCGTTGCCGAAGACCTTGTGGCGGCCGCCGGCGATCGGCTCGCTGGCCGAGGCCACCACCCCGCGCAGCACGTCGCGGGCGGTGTCGGAGACGGAGTCGGCCCCGCCACCCTGCGCGACCCGGGCGGCGTAGAACGCGCCGGACCGGTAGTGCAGGAACGCGGGGTCGGTGTGCCGGAGCGCGGCGGCGACGACCGCGTTGCTCTCGTGGCCGGCGGACCCGATCGTGTAGAAGCCCTCGCCGAAGCTGCGCAACCAGCGGGCGGCCAGGTCGAGATGGCGGCTGGTGAGCTGGGCGTCGAACACGGCCCGCACCAGCTCGGCCGGCATCCCGTCGGGAAGGTCGGCGCTGCCGGGGGACAGCTCGCCGACCGCCGCCCGGAACCGTTCGTCGAGATCTTGCGGCGTGGTCACGTCGAAAGCATTACCGACTTGCGCCACCCATAGCCAGTCACCTGCCCCACTAGTCACGTGCGAACCGTTGATGATCACTAGACTTATCCGGATGCGGAGTGAGGTGATCACGGTCCAGACGGGCCGCCGGCCGGCGGTCCGTGACGTCACGGCGGAGGCACAGCAGTTCGTCTCCGGCGAGGGCGACGGGCTGCTGCACGTGTTCGTCCCGCACGCCACCGCCGGCATCGCGATCATCGAGAGCGGCTCAGGCTCCGACGACCCCGACCTGATGACCGCGATCGACGGCTTCCTGCCCGCCGACGACCGGTGGCGGCATCGGCACGGCTCACCCGGGCACGGGCGCGACCACGTGCTGCCCGCGTTCGTCGCTCCGTACGCCTCGATCCCGGTGTTGGGTGGCCGCCTCGCCCTGGGCACCTGGCAGTCCATCTGCCTGGTCGACACCAACGGTGACAACGCTGTCCGACAAGTCCGCTTTTCGTTCCTTCCGGGATGAGTTACCGGCGGGTATCTGTGTCGAGAGTCGCGTCTGGCAGTACGCGACGTGACGCGCGGATGAGAAACGGGGCAGGATGGCGTTGGAGACGAATCCCACACCCGGGACACTTGGCTCCGAAATGTCAGTCGTCCCCACAATCTGAGGAATGCCTGTGGCTACGGAACGCAAGCGCCCGGTGATCAGTGACGGCCTGCCGAGCCAGCTTCCGGACGTCGACCCTGAGGAAACCGCCGAATGGGTCGAGTCGCTCGACGGAGTCATCGACGCGGGCGGCGCCAAGCGCGCCCGATACGTGATGTTGCGGTTGCTGGAGCGGGCGCGCGAGCGCAACGTCGGCGTCCCCCCGCTGACCACCACCGACTACATCAACACGATCCCGCCGGAGCGTGAGCCCTGGTTCCCGGGTGACGAGTTCGTCGAGCGGCGGATCCGCGCCTACATCCGGTGGAACGCCGCGATGCTGGTGCACCGCGCCCAGCGCCCCGAGATCGGGGTCGGCGGACACATCTCGACCTACGCCAGCGCCGCGGCGCTCTACGAGGTCGGCTTCAACCACTTCTTCCGGGGCAAGAACCACCCCGGCGGTGGGGACCACATCTTCTACCAGGGCCACGCGTCGCCCGGCATGTACGCCCGCGCGTACATGGAGGGTCGCCTGTCCGAGGAGCGCCTCGACGGCTTCCGCCAGGAGCTCTCGCACGCGGGGCTGGGTGGCGGCCTGCCGTCGTACCCGCACCCGCGGCTCATGCCGGACTTCTGGGAGTTCCCGACGGTCTCCATGGGCCTCGGCGGCCTGAACGCGATCTACCAGGCCCGGTTCAACCGCTACCTGCAGCACCGGGGCATCAAGGACACGTCCGACCAGCACGTATGGGCGTTCCTCGGCGACGGTGAGATGGACGAGCCGGAGTCGCTCGGCGCGATCGGCGTCGCGGCCCGCGAGGAGCTCGACAACCTCACCTTCGTGATCAACTGCAACCTGCAGCGCCTCGACGGCCCGGTCCGCGGCAACGGCAAGGACATCCACGAGCACGATACGTTCATCCC